>JBEKIA010000050.1:0-25081 GCA_050011995.1 Verrucomicrobiota bacterium | reverse complement strand
AGCGAGGATGGAGGATGGAGGGTGGAGGATGGAATAGGAAGGCGGGAAGCCGGGGGAAAAGCGCGGCGGGCACGGAATACGCGCCCAGCCAACCAAGACAGAGGCGTTGGCTTTTCTCCGCGATCATTCGGGTTCAATCTTTGTTGGTTCGGGCGCATGAGCGATTCCACTTTTCAACAGGTTGCCGGAACTTCTTGCAGGATTTCCACGCAGTGAGGAATGGCGGCGGCCACAAAGCCCAAACATTCCACGGCGGCACTGGGCTTGCCGGGGAGACAGACAACCAGGGCGCGATCCACCACGGCGGCCAAATTGCGGGAGAGGATGGCGTTCTTGGTGATTTTCATGGATTCCATCCGCATGAGTTCGCCGAAACCGGGGAGTTCGCGCAGGGCGATTTCGCGGACGGCCTCCGGGGTGAGGTCGCGCGGGGCGACGCCGGTGCCGCCGGTGGTGAGGATGAGGTGGCAGCCGAGGGCGATTTGCTCATGAATGGCGCGCTGGATTTCGCTCTTGTCGTCGGGGACGAGGGCCTGGGCAGCGACGCGCCAGCCCCAGGCCCGCGCCGCTTCCCGCAGGGCGGGGCCGCCCAGGTCCTCATACTGGCCGAGGGCGGCGCGGTCGGAAATGGCGATGACGCCGGCGTCTATTTGCATGGGGGTCCGGTTTTTGTTTTTGACACGAGTTTGATTCCGGTGATGCGCATGGAGCGGTCGGCGGCTTTGCACATGTCGTAAATGGCCAGGGCGGCAACGCTGACGGCGGTGAGGGCTTCCATCTCGACGCCGGTCGGGGCGGTAATGGCGGCGGAGGCGGTGATGATGACGCGGTCGCGGCGGGCGGGGATTTCGAAATCCACGGCGCAATGGGTCAGGGACAAGGGATGGCACAACGGGATGAGATCGCCGGTTCTTTTGGCGGCCATGATGCCGGCGAGGCGGGCGGTGGCAAAAACGTTTCCCTTGGCCATGCGCTGTTTTTCCAGGGCGGCCAGGGTGGCGGGTTGCAGGCGGATTTCGCCGCGGGCGACGGCGCGGCGGCAAAGGGCGGGCTTGGCGGAAACGTCCACCATGCTGGCGGCGCCGGCGGCGTCAATATGCGAGAATTTTTTCACGGGTTGGCGGCCGGACCCGCCACGCTCTCCTTCCATTCAACCACGGCGGCGCGCATTTGTTCTCCCAAATGCCGGCATTTTTTCACATGGCGGGGAATGTAGTCGGGCGAAGTTCCGAGCAGATCGGTCACGACGAGGATTTGGCCGTCGCAATCGGGGCCGGCGCCGATGCCGATGGTGGGGATGGGGATTTGTTGGGTGATTTCGCGCGCGACAGGCGGAGTGACCAGTTCCAAAACCAGGGCGAAGGCGCCGGCCCCGGCCAGGGCCTGGGCGTCGGCCAGGAGGCTGGTCCGCTCGGCCTCGGTTTTGCCTTTGACATGGTAGCCTTTTTCTTCGAGGACGCTTTGCGGGAGCATTCCCAAATGGCCCAGGAACGGAATGCCGTCCGCCAAAATGGCGCGCACCTGGGGGAGGATGGCGCGGCCGCCTTCGGCTTTGACGGCCTCGGCGCCGGCGGCGATGAGACGGCGGGCGGTGTCGAGGGCCTGGGCGGGGGACTGGTAACTTTGAAAGGGCATGTCGGCGGCGAGAAGGGCCTGGGGCTTGGCGCGGGCGGCGGCGCGAACGTGATGTTCTATTTCGGCGAGGGTGACCCGGGTGGTGTCAGGGTAGCCGAGAACGACCATGCCGAGGGAATCGCCGACGAGAATCAGGGGGATGCCGGCGGCGTCGAGCAGTTTGGCCATGGGATAATCGTAGGCGGTCAGCGAGGCGATGCGACGGCGGTTTTTCATGCCGCGAATGGCGGCGGCGGTGATTTTGATTGTGCTCATGCGATCAGGACTGCGACGCGGGAATTGTGGAAGATGTGCCCGGCGAGACGCCGGACACGGCGGGCGAGACGCCCGCGCTCCCCAACAAATTGCGTGACGGGTGCTGAGTTCTCATGGCCGCAAGATCAATCTTCGGCGGGAAAACTGGCGAGCAATTCGTCCGGGGTGACGGTGGCAGTGCCGAGTTTGCCCACGACGACGCCGGCGGCGTGGTTGGAAAAGAAAGCGGCCTCGACCGGGGACGCGCCGGCGACAATGGCCAGGGTGAAGGAGGCGATGACGGTATCCCCCGCGCCGGAGACATCGAAGACCTCGCGGGCGGCGGTGGGGACATGGAACGGCTTTTGGCCGCGCTGGCAGAGGAGGAGGCCGTGTTCGCCCAGGGTGATGAGGAGCAGGGCCGGTTGCAGTTCCGCCAGCAGCTTGTCCGCCACCCGCCGCAAGGCGGCGTCGCGGGCCGGATCGGCGCCGGGGTGCTCGTCGGGAAGGCCGGCCAGATCAAAGGCTTCCTTGCGGTTGGGCGTGAGGAGGGACAAGCCGGACAAATTCAAAAGATGGGACGGCTTGGGGTCCAGACTCAACCAGACGCCGCGGGCGCGGCACAAGCGCCGGGTCTCATCCAACAACGGCTGGGTGATGACGCCTTTGGCGTAGTCGGCCAGAATCAAGGCGTCGGCGTGCCGGAGGGAATCGGCCAGCGCGGCCAGGAGGCGGGCGGCGGTCTGGTCGTCAATGTCGCCTCGCGTTTCGCGGTCCACCCGCACGACTTGCTGGCGATGGGCGACGATGCGGGTTTTGATGCTGGTGGCGCGGTTGGAGCAGGACAGCAGGCCGGAACAGCCGGCGCCGTCCCTGGTGAGCAACCGGCGGAGCCGCCGGGCGGCGTCGTCGTGCCCGGAGACGCCGAGCAATTGGGTGGCGGCGCGCAAGCGGGCCAGGTTGCGGGCGACATTGCCCGCGCCGCCCGGGATGAAACTCTCGCGCTCAAATTCCACCACCGGAACGGGCGCTTCGGGAGATATGCGGGCGACCTTGCCCCAAAGGAATTGGTCCAGCATCACGTCGCCCAGGACAACGACGCGGGCGCGGCTGGCGGCGGAAAGCAGTTGGCGGACGCGGGACAGAGGGAAATTCTGGCTCATGGTCGTTGGGAAAAGAGGAGCGGGTTAGCCGTCATGGGACAAAAAGGCGGTGAGCGGACTGCTCGGACTGGCGGCGCTCTGCGGGGCCGGCAGGCCGGTTTCGTAGGCGTCGCGGCCGGCCTCGACGGCAGCCATGAAGGCGCGGGCCATGCGGCAGGGATCGTTGGACACGGCAATGGCGGTGTTGACCAGGACGGCGTCGGCGCCCATCTCCATCGCCTGGGCGGCATGGCTTGGCGCGCCGAGGCCGGCATCCACCACGACGGGCACGACGGCTTGTTCGATGATGATGCGGAGTTGTTCGCGCGTGTCCAGGCCGCGGTTGGAGCCGATGGGCGAACCGAGCGGCATGACGGTGGCGGCGCCGGCATCCTGCAATCGTTTCGCCAGGACGGGGTCGGCGTTGATGTAGGGGAGAACGACGAAGCCCTCCTTGACGAGAATTTCCGTGGCGGCGAGCGTTTCCACCGGGTCGGGCAGGAGATAGCGCGGGTCGGGATGGATTTCCAGCTTGATCCAATTGGGCAGTCCGGCGGCAACGGCCAGGCGGGCCAGGCGGACGGCTTCGGCGGCGTTGTTGGCGCCGCTGGTGTTGGGGAGGAGGAGGTATTTCTTGGAGTCCACGAAATCGAGGATGTTGGCGAAGGGATCGCCCTGGCCGGAGAGATCGGCGCGGCGCAGGGCGACGGTGACGATTTGCGCGCCGCTGGCGGCCAGGGCGTCGCGCATCAATTCCGGCGAAGCGAACTTGCCGGTGCCGATGAGGAGCCGCGAATGGAACTCCCGGCCGGCGATCAGCAACGGTGTGCGGAGCGAAAACATCGGGGAGGAAGATACCCCGCCGCGCGGCGTTTTTGAAGTTTAAAGTGTGCCGGTTGCGCAACGCCGTTTCCTGTGGTTAAATTGGAGCCTATGGCAAACGTCACCGTTGAAATACCGGAAGAAGTCTTCGCCCTCGCGGGGATGCGGGAGGGTTCCACCTCCGGCCGCGCCGCCAAATTGCTGGCGTTGGAATTGTTCCGGGAGGGACGCGCTTCGCTGGGGCGGGCGGCTGAATTGGCCGGCGTCAGCGTCGAAGATTTCATGGACTTTTCATCGCGCCGGAAGGTGTCGCTGCACTACGCCGACGATGAACTGGCCGAGGACCGGGAAACGGCCTCGCGCCTCGGGCTGTGATTGTCGTTTCCAATTCCTCGCCACTCATTACGCTGGCGCGTGTGGACCAGCTTGACTTATTGCGGCAACTTTTTGTCCGGGTTCACATCCCGCATGAGGTACATTATGAGGCAGTCATCCGAGGCGCAGGGCGCGCGGCGGCCAGGGAGGTGGGGACTGCCGGTTGGATTGAGACGCATCCTGCGGCTGATCCTACGGCACTCAGGGAACTGAAACGCCAGAATGCGCTAGGCAAGGGCGAACTGGCGACTTTGGTTCTGGCACGTTCGTTTAAAGCCGGTTTGGCTCTCATGGATGAACGGATGGCGCGGCGGCTCGCTCAGGCGCGCGGCGTCCCGGTCATGGGCTGCATAGGCATTTTGGAAAGGGGACACCAGAAAGGACTCCTGCCGGATTTGCGTGCAACTTACGGAAAGCTGCTCGACTGCGGAATTGATATCGCTCCCCACCTGCTTAACCGCAGCCTGAAGGCAATGCAACTCCAGCCGCTTTGATCGGAGACAGTTCGTACGCGGCAATCAGTGCTCTGCCTGCGAAACGCGCGTAGAAAAATGCTCCGACCGGGACGCAAGCCACAAAAGGATAGTACGGCCACTCCACTCCGCCAGGCGGGACCGTTTCGATAAACCCTCCGCTCACGAGAACGGCAATCACGAGCCAGAGCGCCAAAAATGTGATTCCTCGTTTCATATCGCATTTTGGGGGGCCTGACGCCCACGCTGAGTGACGGCGGGCCAACGACACCAGAATGCCAACGAAAACTCGCCCGGCCTCTGTGTATGAGAACAAAGTTTTTAATCTTTGCGTTGCGGGTGCGGCGCCGCAGACATACGCCAATTTCACACACACGGACCACTGCGTTTCACACCATCAACACGGACAGCCTGCCCCCATCCCCCATTTCCCGCCAGTCACCAGTACTGGGGACAGCCCGCCGCGTGCTTCCGATGGGGAAAATCACATTGTAAGACGCCAGAGATTCCGATACTTCTGGGCCATGATGAAGCTGGATGAGCCGACATGGCCATGTTTTGACCGCCGGCCCGGATGGAATCTATCGTTGCCCGGAGCCGGGCCTGCGCTCCCAAGCGGCCGCGCCTGGCCAACTCGGCGCCCGGGCCATCCGGGGAATGCGCCCCTGCCCATGAGCCTGGCCATCGGCCGCAAGCTCCGCCCTGAATTCAAACGCGCGCCACCGGGATGAAAAGAAAGATTCGACTTGATATCTGCGACTTCTGGGCGCACGAGAAGCACGACAATTTCTTCTACAGGCTCCTGAGCGAGCGATTCGACGCGCGCATCTGCGATCGTCCGGACTTCCTGCTCTACTCCAATAACGGGTGCGTCCATCGCCTGCACAATTGCCTGAAAATCTTCTACACTCACGAACCCATCCCGCCCGACTTCCGCCAATGCGACTACGCCTTTACCTCCTTCCACCTGGAGGATCCCCGGCACATGCGCCTGCCCTATTACGCGGTGCTCCATGAATCTCCCGCGGCGCTGATCCGGGAAAATGAATCCGCCGAACAATTGCTGGCGGCAAAGACCCAATTCTGTTCCTTTGTCGTCAGCGCCCATAATCCGCGCAAGAACCGCAATCGCCTGGAGATTTTTCAGAAGCTGTCCAAATACAAGCGGGTGGATTCCGGGGGCAGATTCATGAACAACATCGGCGGACCGCTGCCGGGAGGCTACGCGGGAAAAATCCAGTGGATGCGAAACTACAAGTTCCACATCGCCTTCGAAAACGCCTGCCTGCCGGGCTACACCACCGAAAAACTTCCCCAGGCCATGATGGCGCGCACCGTGCCCATTTACTGGGGCGACCCGCGGGTGGGCGGCGAATTCAACCCCCGCAGTTTCATCAACGCGGCCGATTTCCCGGATTTGGACGCGCTGGTGGAGAAAGTGATCGAAGCGGACCGGGACGATTCGATCTATCTGCGGCATCTGTCGGAATTCTATCTGCCCGACAACCGGCCGACCGAGTGGTTTGACCGCGCCAGGCTGCTGGACCGGTTTGAGAGCATATTCGACACCGCCGGGCCTTCCGTCACGGCCCGCCGCCGCGCCGGGCGCCCCGATTTTCTGGGCCGATGGGTCCTGGTCAAGAGGAACGCCCTGAAATAGCGCCGGCGGTCATTCCATCCAGGATTTCCGCCAGGCGTTTGGCCTGCGCCCGCCGGGAATAACGGCCGATTTCCTCCGCATTGCGCGTCGCGGCCATGTCGCGGCCCGCCTTCCAATCGCCATGCCATTTCGCAAGCCGGCCCACGATGTCCTCCGTCGCGGTCAAAGCCAGCCCCGCCCCCGTCCGCCGCAGCAAGGATGCGATCTCCCCATGGTCGTCCGGGACGGCCAGAATGGGCCGGCCCGCCGCCAGATAGTCAAAGACCTTTCCCGTCAAGACCCCCTTTTCGGAGGCATGAGTGAGCAGCAGCAACACCGCGCTGGACATCTGCGCCCGCAAAATCTCACGGTGCGAAATCCGCGGCAGAACCTTCATCGGAACGCGTTGCAAGGCCCCCGGGAAGGTCCGGTCAATCAACCCGGCATCCGAGCCGTAGAATAACACCTCAATCTGGTCCGCCGGAATGAACTTTCGCTCGATGCACAGTTCCACCGCTCGCAGCAGCGGCGCGGGATTCCGATGCGGCAACATCAGCGCTCCCGCATAGAGGATGGTGAAAAGCGGGGCGCGGGCAGGCGGGGAATCCGGCAGCAGGCTCAAATCAAAGCCGTTGGGAATCACCTCCACCCGCCTTCGGATCCGTCCTCCCAAACCCTCCGCCAGCCCGCCGGAAACCGCCACCACTTGGCCCGCCATCGCGGTCAGCCTGCGTTCCTGGCGGGCAAAGAACGGGCGCTTATACCAGGAACCCATCCGCTGCACATTGAAGCTGTCCCGAATGTCGGCCACCCACGGAATCCCGGCCATCTCCGCCGCCTCCGCCGCCAGCCCCATGGGAACCATCGGATCGGAGGTCGCCCAGATCGCGTCGAAGCGCTGGCTTCGCAGCAAGAAATGGACCTTGGCCCGGGCCTGCTGCCACCAACGGATCGGCGCCCGGTGCGGCCAGACATAAGGGGCGATTTTCCGCAGAACGAATCTCTCGTAAAAACCGGCCGGCTTGGCCGCCAGAATGCGGTGAATCTGCACCTCCCCGGGAATGATGCCGACAAAGTCCGGATCGTAATTCGGGCGGTCGGCGGGCCAATCGTCACACACCACCGTGGGCAGCCAGCCATTTTCCGGAAGGAATTTGGCGAAGCACCCGGAACGATAGCTGGCAATATGATTGCGGGGTGGAAAATAAAACGCCAGCAGGAGAAGCTTTTTCATTTCACCGGGCGCCGGGGTTTGGTTTTCCCGCCCGCAATCGGGCCGCAATCCGGTCCGACGCCCCGCCGGAGCCGGGAAGGTTTTTCATCGCGCCGGGCGGAAATGTCCCGTGCAAAAGCAGGTCGCAAATGGCCTCCGAATCCCTCGGATTGCAGAGTTGGTTGACCCCGGCCTCCGTCAACTCCACCCATTCGGTTTCCGTCCGCAAGGTGACACACCGGACGCCATGCCAGAAGGCCTCCTTTTGGACCCCCCCCGAATCGGTGGCGATGACCCGCGCCTCCATTTCCAGGCGCTGCATGTCAAGAAAACCCAGCGGATCCATGAATTGTATCCCCGCCCCCTCCAACCGGGGCAGACGATCCAGCGCCTGCCGGGTGCGGGGGTGCAAGGGCATGATCACCGGCACTTGCCGCGCCGCCAGGGCCAGCCCGTTGACGATCGCCAGCAGGGTTTCCGCCGCGTCCGTGTTTTCCGCGCGGTGGATCGTGGCCAGGATGTACGACTTGGGGGCCAGCCGCAAATCCTCCAGGATGCGCGAGGCGCTCCGGGCCTTCTCCCGGAACATGAGGACGGCGTCGTACATCACATCGCCCGCCTCAAGAATGTCCGCCTCGGCAAACCCTTCGTGGCGCAAGTTCCGGCTGGCGGCCGGCGTCGGCGTGAACAGCAGGCTGGACAGCCGGTCCGCCACGATCCGGTTCACCTCTTCGGGCATGCGCCGGTTAAAGGAGCGCATGCCGGCCTCGACATGCGCAATGGGGACTTGGAGCTTGCTGGCCGCCAGCGCGCCCGCCAGGGTGGAATTCGTGTCCCCGTAAACCAGGACCCAGTCGGGTTGGCGCGCCACGATGGCCCGTTCAATTCCCACCAGCATCGCGGCGGTTTGTTCGGCGTGGGAACCCGGACCCGCTCCCAGATCCAGGTCCGGGGCGCGCAGCCCCAACTCGCGAAAGAACACGTCCGACATGTTGGGGTCGTAGTGCTGGCCGGTATGCAGCAGCACTTCCTGCAGCCCGGCCTCCGCGAGCGCCCGGCTCACCGGGGCCGACTTGATGAACTGCGGCCGCGCTCCAACGATGGTGAGAATTTTCATGCTCCCTTTCCCCGCGGGGGGCGCTCGGCCCGGGCGCCGGCGCCCGGAAAGGCCGCCCCTTTGCCCTCCATTGCCGCGATCTCCAAAACTTCCTCCGCAAATTTCATATAATTGACATCTGCGTTGCAGAACTTCCGCCAGGTGTCGTAAGCGTTGGCCTTCAACGCCTGGATTTCCGCCTCCGGCAATCCCCGCATTCCCCCGATGGCCCTGGCCACGTCCCCGGCCGTGGCATCCGCCGGAAGCAAAAAACCGTTCGCCCGGCTCACCAATTCAGGCACGCCGCCGACCGCGGTGGCCAGGACCGGCACTCCAAAGGCAAACGCTTCCATCATCGAAACCGGAACGCCTTCGGAGGAGCTGACATTGACCAGCGCGTCCACAGAGCAGCCGGCATAGTAATCGTAAACCTGCTCGTTGCGCAAATAGCCCTTGAAGCTGTACCGGATGTTCGCGCGCCGGTCCAGGAGGCGGGAGGCCAGGCCCTTGAGTTCCTCCATCTCATTCCCATCGCCAATATGGGTCCATTCGACCTCGAAGCCGTCAATTTGCGCCAGGGCCTGCGCGATCAAGTCCAATCTCTTCACCGCCGCCACGAAGGAGCAGCTCAAAATCCGCAAGACACCGTCGCTCGAGGCCCGGGCCATGACATTGCGGCCCTTCACCCCGAGCCGGGCCACTTTGAGTCTCCCGTCATTCGGGATCTGGTTCTTGCGCATGAAATAATCCCGGCCCTGCTCGGAGATGAAATAGGCGGCATCTATATGGTCCGCGATATACTTTCGCAGCGGCAGATAGGCCGGGGAATGCCGCTCCCAGTACAGGTCGCATCCATGCGCCCTGCAAATGACTTTCAGGGCGGGAACAGCCCGCTTGACTCGCAAAGCGGCGTAGGCCGGAAACTCCATCCAATAGGCATAAAGGACGACACCTTCTCCGTTTTTCAGCCTCCCGTGTTCCTCCAAAATCTGGACCAGTTTTCCCCGCATGTGGAGACCATGGATGATAAACGAGATGAGGTTTCGGACTATTTTGACGGTCAATTTCACCTGGCCGCCGCGGCGGATGTTCTGAATCTCGCGCCAGAATTCTCCCAGGAAAGGAATGCGCAAATACCGGAGCCGCCCCCGGAACCCCACCGCGGAGATTCTATGCACTTCCACTCCGTCCGGGATGGGCCGCGTCTGCGGACCCTCGCGGCTCCGGGTGAGGATGACAATCCGGTTGAAATGCCGGAGCAAACAGGGGAGTTCCGCGGCAAAAAAATCCTCCGATTTTCCGAAGGGAAAAGTCGAAGTCAAGACAATGGCGAATTTTTCCATGGGCCGCGGAGAATGAACATCTCGGGAATCTGCCTCTTTGCCTCCTCCGCCACAATACAATTGCGGCAGGCGAAGCAAAGCTCAGGTCAAACAAAGCGCGCCGCCATAATGAGGGTTTCGCGGAGGGCCGGGTGCCTTTTGCGCCTCCACTGTTGGAATGCGCTTTTGAGGGAGCGCGGGCGGCGCGCCAGGCTGCCATCCACATAATCAAAACCAACCGGTGTGAACCCCGCCCGGGTGAGGACCTTCGCCAGGGTGAACGCCGTGAACCAGTATCGGTGATCGGTGTTGACATGTTCCAGGTCGGAAAGCACATGGCGGAAGTTGGCCTGACGGAACGCATTCGGCGCCGTCACCATGATTTCCGGGCAGAGACCCTTCAGATTCTGGCGAAGGCCGGCCAGGAAAAGGACCGGATTGTCCAGATGCTCGACGATCTCGCCGGCGACCAGAAGGTCCCACGGCTTCCCGGCCTGCACCTCCGGAGGGACCGACTCCGACAGATCGGCGCAGAGGACATCGGCGCGCCCAAGCTGATCCCGGACAATCGCCACCGCCTCCGCGTCAATGTCAACGCCCAGGCAACGGCCCGCCACCGCGGTCAAGCGCCCATGCAACCAGCGGTTTTCGGCGATTCTCTGGCGAATGAGCGGCGGGTGATCACAGCAGCCTAAATGAAGCACTCGTTTGCCCCGGCAAGCGGATTCCAGGTACTGAAGCCGGTCCACCGCGAAGCCCTCCGGGTCGGTTCCCGGCAACAGAAACTCAAGGCCGTTGGAAAACGCATCGCCACGCAGGTATTTCAAGGCCGCGGCGTCCATCGGGTATAGCTTGGCGGTCTTCATTCGTTCCACTCTAACAAGGCGCGGTCAAGTTGTGCAAGCGGCTTGCCGCGGCAGGCGCCTGGCACATCACCAACCCCGGCGCTTCGGGCTGATTTGAGGATGCGCCGAAAAATCAAAATCGGGGGTTGTGACCCCCGATTCTGAACGAACTCCGATTGCGCCAGAGGGCTGGAGCACAGCCCCCCAACTCAAGAACAAAGTGAACGAAAAATCACTGGCCGCCTGCGGCGGGAGCGGCTTGAATCACAACCGGCCCGGTTTCCTGCCCTATTCCGGTTTCCTTGTTCGTGGCTGTATAATATCCCCACCCGGCGTCGCCGATTGCCACGCCAAAGAATGATGGAGTCGCAACCGCGTTGGTGCCCAGATTGAACGTGGAGGCCTTGAAGGCGCCGCTCAACGCGCCGGTGGACAACAAGGTGATAGTCACTTTGTTCGTATCGGTGAAGGTATTGTTGGCAGGATTAAACGTGACCTCCACGCCGCCAGTGTCAGGAGCCAGATTGAAAGCCGTATAGCCCTGGTCCACGTCGAAAATCCCATTCGTCGTCCAGTCAAAGATATGGAGCGACTCAAAAAGTCCGCCGGATGCGCCCGGAGTGTATGCGAAACCATTGGTGTAGAAATTGTCCTTCACCGGCATTTTTACCCAATTGATGGTGCCATAATTGGCAACGATGCACATGCCGCCGCTATTGGTGAACTGCACCGCGCCAATGATCAGCCCACCGCCGCCGTAAAGAGAGGCATAGATTGGGCAGATGCCGTCCTGCGTCATGAACGTGGAAAACGAAGTCACCGGGGATGTGCCGTCCGCCAGAGTCAAAGCCCAGGTCACGGCGCCCGTGGCGCTCACCGTGGCGCTGGCAAAGCTGTAACCGCCGGGGCCTAGCGACGGGTCGCTGCTGGGCCAAATGACGACATTGTAACGTCCCGGCACGATGTCGGGGTCAACCTGGGCCATCTGCCCCATGATGCCATTCGTCCAAAGTGTGCTCGCTACGTCGCCGCTCAACGCCCCTGCGCCTGGGTACAGGGTCGAGATCTGCAACTGGACGGACAGATCTTCCTTCGCGCTGACTGCCACCGACGAAACCGCCGTCGCCATCGAACCGTCTTTCGACTCCACCAGTTGGCCGCTGAGGCCAAACGGCGAGGCGATTTGACCCAGATAAAGCTTGCCGGAATAGCCGCCGCTCGACGTGACCGTCAGGATGATATAACCGGCGTTGGCCGGTCCCACCACCGGTGTGCTGTTGGTGTCAAGAAACTCGCCGACATAAGTCCCTGCCAGACCGGTGTCGTAGAACGGATTCGGCATGAAGTAGGCGGTCAGCGTGCCGTCTGTGTCGCTATAGACGTAGGAGGGGCTGCTGGAAAGGAAATTCCCGGCGCCATCGGTCCACTGCGAGAAAATCCAGTATGTGCTCGCAGGCTTGGCGGTCACGGGATAGTTGTTCGCCACTTGCAACACTTGTTTGCTCTTTATGCCCGTGACCGTTCCAGCGCCGGCCGGATACACCGCCACAACCGCGGAATTCGTTTCGACCAGTATGACGGTTCGGGAGGCGGAATTGGTATCGCCCAAAGTGTTGAAGACAAAGACCGTGAAAGTGTTGGTGCCGGGATGGCCAACCAGACTCAAATCCACATCAGAAACCGTCCATGTAACGGCTGTTCCCGAATAGTTGGCATTGTTGATCGGGATCAGGGCGCCGCCATTGAGAGAATACTGAAGGCTGGACACGCCGTACTTGTCGCTGGCCGTGCCATCGAAAGCAAGGGCCGGGGTGGAGTAGCTCACTTTGAAATTGTTGGCCGCCGGCGTGGTGATGGCCACCTTCGGGGGAGTGAAATCGGCCGCGCCCGAGAGGGAGCCGGCTTGCAGCACGGTGAAGGTGCCATCCGAATTTGTATGAGCCGCCAGCGTCGTGGTGTTCTTCCCGACCACCGGCACCTCCGTGTTGTCGTAGGTGAATACCGTGCCGAGGCCATTGGTGTTAGCAGTGGAATCCACGATCAAGGTGATTTCATAAAGGCCAAAGTTCGACGCCACGGTGTTGGTCCACTCCAACTCCCCCATCAAAAGGTCGTTCTTGGCCGAGGCGGTGACCGTGATGGCCGTGGCGGTCCAGGAGACCGTCACGGTCCCGTTGGACGCCCCCGGGATTGTGAAAGTGGCGCTCTTGGATTTGGCGGTGTATTTTGAGTCATTTCCCAAAGTGTTGGTAAAAATGATCTGAGGGCTTCCGTTGGTGCCGATGGAAAGCGCAACGATGGTGTTCGAGTCAAAATTGCTGCTGACGATCCCTCCCAGGGAGATGTCCACACTGAACGAACCTGTGGTTTGGGCGGCATAATTGGTTTCACCGCTCTGCGTCTCCTTCACGGCGGTATCGTTCCAACTATCGGAGAAGGTCGCCTGGGAGGCGGCGTTGACCAGGTTTGAGGCTGCACAGAGGCCGGCGGCCACCGTGAAACTGCGCACCAAAAAGGTTTTAATCTTCATATTGGGATACTCGGTTTTTATTGGTCTTTCTGTCATTTTTCGTTTGTCGTTATTACGACTTCTTATAATAACGCATCACTCTAGCAACTCGCCAAAGGCTTGTCGAGCACTTTTTTGCACTTTTTTATCGGTCCGTTCGCCCGGCATTTCTGCCGGCAATTCTGGTTCTGCGGCAACTGTAGCCGCCGCCAGGGCTTTGTCGAGCACTTTTTTGCACTTTTTTTCGGGTCATTTGGCCGGCATTTTTGCCGGCATTTCCCGTTCCCAGCCATTATTGGCAGCCGCCGGCGTCTTGTCGAGTGCTTTTTTGCGCTTTTTTTGGGACGCCGAATCCCTGGCAAAAATGCGCCGCCGCCCGGGAGGCCGGCACGGCCGCCCACCCCGCCCGGAACAGGCACGAGCCATTCGCCATTCCTTTCGACTGGAACTTCCGGCGTCGCGCGGCGCTTCAGTGACGGAGGGGGAAAAGGTGGGGCGGGCAGTCCTCTGCCCGCCGCGGCGCGCACGGAGTGCGCGCCCTGCCAGCCATGACCGACCCATGGCGTCGCGCGGCTCATGGCCGTGGACTCGGTCCAGGCTCACGATAACAGATCGCCATAGAGCCGCAAGACATCCCCGGCCAAACGCTCCAGCGAAAACACCCGCGCCACTTTTTCGTGGAGGGCGGCCGCCCCGGCTGCGTCCAGTCCCGGCTCGCCCGCCTGCGCCTCCATCGCCCCGGCCAATTCGGCGACGTTTTCCGGCGTCACCAGCCTCCCATAATGGCCGGCCCGAAAGGCCTCCGGAATTCCATCCAGCGCGGAGGCGATGACCGGTTTGCCGCAGGCGTGCGCTTGACAGATGACCAGCCCCAGCGCCTCGGTGCCGATTTGCGGATGCGCCAGGCAATCCATCGCGTTCATCACCGCCGGCATGTCCGCCGCGTAGGGCGTCAGCCAGGCTTTGCCCGTCAATCCCAGCCGCGCGATGTCCGCCCGCAAAACCTCCGCCAGGCTGCCGCGGCCAATGATGAGAAAGCGCGCGCGGGGGACTTTCCCGCCCATCCGCGCGGCGGCCGTCAAAAACTCGCGCTGCCCCTTGCCGCGCGGCAAATCATAGCCGCCCGCCACGGCAAACCCGAAATGTTCCGGGGCCAGCCCCAGTTCGCGCCGGGTCCGCGCCGCGTCGCGCGGGCGGAAGCGGCCGGTGTCAATCCCGCCGTAAATGACATGAATTTTCCGGTGATCGCCCCGCAGGGGCGGACGCCGCCGCCGTTCCTCCTCCGGCGAGTCCGGCTCGTAAACCCCTTCGCGCAGGACGCGCGCCACGAATTGGGAGACGGCGATCAGCGCGTCGCATTGCCCCAGCAAAAAACGCCGGCTGGCCGGGGAGGCGGGGCTTTTGGCCATGTGGCGCGTGAGAACGATCTTCGGTTTTGCGCCGGATATTTTCGCGGCCAGAACCGCCGGCCAAAGGTCGCGTCCGTGGTGGCCGTGGACCACTTGAATTCTTTCCCGGCGAATCAAGCGGGCCGCGCGCAATATGAATCTCAATTGCGACGCCCCGTTTCCGGTGTCAAAGAACGGCAACCCGGCGGATTGGATGGTTTCGCAAAATTCGCGCCCGCCCGGACCGGCGAGGATGACCTGCTGGCCCAGACGATGCAGGCCCGCCGCCAGTTGGACGCATTGGTCGTCGGTCCCGCCGCCCAGGAGCATCGAATCCAATTGGAGGATGCGCAGCGGATTCATGGAGGGGCGGGCGCTGCCGAACGGCAGGCCGGCGGAGAAAATCCGAGCGCCTGGAGCAGAGCCTGGCGAAAGGCGGAGCGGGTGCAGGACGCCGAATACTTTTTCGCGGAGCAGGCCCATTGAGCCAGTTCTTCACCGCTCATCGCGGCCGCTTGTTCCAGGCAGCGGCGCAGCCCGGCCTGCTGGCCCGGCGGAAAAAGCAGGCCCAATTTGTGCTCGCGAACCCGGCGTCCGACCAATTCCTCGTCCGAGGCAATGACCATGAGGCCGGTGGCGGCGGCGCGGGTCAGCACGCCGCTGGAACCGAAGTGTTGGCGATAAGGCAGCAGCGC
Source organism: Verrucomicrobiota bacterium (assembly GCA_050011995.1). Lineage (GTDB taxonomy): Bacteria > Verrucomicrobiota > Verrucomicrobiia > Limisphaerales > Palsa-1400 > JBEKOF01. The sequence goes on along the minus strand of JBEKIA010000050.1, from coordinate 9,693 downwards.
CGCCTCGCACGCGGCAAAGCCAAACTCCTCTTCTTCGGGGGAGACGTAACGGTTGATGGAACGCGCGCAGCCGGCCGCGGCCAGCCGCTCCAATCCGCGCGCCACCGCCGGATCGCCGGGCTGCTGTCCCAGGCAGAGCAGGAACGGCCGGTTCCCGGACGGCAATTGTTCCATCGCCGCCACCGCCAAATCCAGGCCCTTGCGGCGGTAAGGTCCGCCATAAAAGAGCACGATTCTGCCCTCTGGCGGCAGGCCAAGCTGTCTTCGCGCTTCCGCCTTGTCCACAGGGCGGGGGGGCGTGCAGGTGTCCGGCAGGAAATAAAATGGGGCGGCGGGAAACTTGGATTGCAGCGCCGCGTGCAAATACTCGTCCAGAAAGAGCAACTGCCGAAACCATCCTCCCCTCAAGAGGCGATGGAATCCGCAACGCTTCAAAAACGGATTGGGGGAGAGGGAGCGCGCCGCCAAAAACCTGGGCCGGATGTAAATGCCGCCCATGGCCCCGCGCAGACTCCCGGGCGGCAAGAGGCCAACCGCCGCCCGTCGCAAGCAAGGGGAGGCGATCTCGTCAAAACAGCATAAGAACACTTGCTCCACGCCGGCTTGCCGCTGGCAAAGCGCGACCGTCCCGGCCTGGCCGCGCCCGCCAATCCAGCCGGTTTGGTCGCGGACCGCCATGGTTTTCACCCGCGCCAGCAGGCCGGACATCTGCCCGTCAATTCGTTCCCGGCTCAACGGCCGCTGGTCCAGGGCGAGGACCAATTGGACGCCCGCCTCCAGCAAATCTTCCGTGATGTAACGCAACCAACTGAGATGATGGCCTTCGGTGCGGGCTTCATAGACCAGCAATTGTTTCGGGGGCGCGGGATGGGCGGGGATGCTCACGGAGTTTTTAGCAAGGCCTCGCGGGCCTTGGCGTAGCGCAAAAACGTGTAAAAGGCGGTCACGCTGGAAATGCTCAAGCCCTGCCAGCCGTCCAAAAAGCCCAGTTTCAGGAAATAGGAGCGCACAAAACGCCAGCCCGGACGCAGGATCAAATCGCTCGTCCGAATCCGCCGTTGGGTGGCCGCGCAATGGCGCGCGAAATCATCCGCGTAACGAAGGGCCTTGCCCAATTGCTGGTCGAACGATTCCGCCGTGTAATGGAGCAGATCGTGACGCAGCTTTCCGGTCGCCCCGTCCACGCGCAAGCAGTCATGCGGATCTATCCCCGCCCAGCGGGCCTTTCCCCTCAGCCACAGCCGCGCGCAACGGTCGGGATACCAGTCGCCGTGACGAATCCACCGGCCAAAATAAAACGTGCAGCGCGGAAAACTGTAGGCGGCACAGTTGGAGAACGGGGCCTGGAGCGCCAGAATTTCATCCCGCAACTCCCCGGAAACCGCTTCGTCGGCGTCCAATCCCAGGATCCAGGGTTGGGCCGCCTTTTCCAGGGCGGAATTCTTTTGGGCGATGTGCCCCTTCCACGCCTCCCGAAAGACTCTGGCGCCGTAGGAGGCAGCGATCTGATCCGTGCCGTCGCTCACCTCCTGGTTCAGCACGACAATGATCTCGGAAGTCCATTCCGCCACACTGGCCAGGGCCAGGCCAATCCGCCGGGCTTCCGCGCCGGAAATAACGCAGACCGAAATGGGTAGTTTTTCTCGGGCCATGCCAGCCGTGTTGGTTGAGTTCAGGCGCCGGACGGACTGTGCCGCCGCAGGGACCACTTTTTCAACTGGAGCCGAAAGGCGCGCAACGGAGTGCCCAGCCAGACCTTGCGGAACAATTTGGCCCGGTCCCACAGGCCGACGGGAAATGGATGCCGGCGTGGAACGTACCAACTGTTGCACCCGCTTCGTTTGACCAGTTTGTACCCGCGCCGGCCCAGATGGAAATGCAGGTCCAGGCTGTGGAGGTGGTCTTCAATCAACAACAAGGACGGTTGATGCTGTTGCAGGTCCAGCCCCAGGAGCACATCCAATTCCAGGCCTTCCACATCAATCGAGATGAAATCCACCGCGGGATGTTCGGTTTGCCCGAGGATTTCATCCAGCGGCAACGCCGGCACCAATTCCGTGCCCACGTACTGCGTCTGAGTGTCGTTGACGTGTTTCTTCAAACTGGACAAGTCCTTGTTGTTGGAAACGTAGAGCGGCAAGGTCCCGCGCTGCTGCGGAGCGCAACAGGCGGCCTGACAGACGATGGAGCGGGGCCGTTGCTCGCGCAGCAACTTGCAGCAACCGGCTTGCGGTTCCACCAGGATGCCGGACCAGCCCTGCTGTTCCAGGAGCCAGGTTTGGGAACGCACCCGGGGCGCGTTCGCCCCCACTTCCACAAAGAATCCCGCCCGTTTCCTCTGGAAATAGTCCCAGACCAGTGCGTCCTCGCCGAACTGGGAGAAACTTTCCGGGCTTTGCGCCTCTGTCCTCGTGCTGCTCATAGGAATAGAATCCGGTCATCCTGCAAAGGATCGCCCCGCTCTGCCAGAAAATTCCAGCGGGCATTTTCGCCGGTTGCCCCCCTCCAACCAAGAATTACCCATGCGAGTCCGAGATGAGCCAAGTTTTCAAACACTGGCTCACTGAAACGCGACCCGATAGAAACGCGCCGGCGGCGCCGCATGATCTATGATGGCGAGGGGCGCGCCGGTGCCAGGGATATTGGTGAGGGTCTGCCACTGGATGGGCGGGGACAGGGAATCGGCGTATTCGACCGCGTAGTTGAAGTTGAGCGTGCTGTTGAAGGTGAAATCATGGCCGGCGCCGTTCGGGACGGGTGGCGTGGGTTGGGCTTCGTTCGCCACGGTCAGCGCCACGTTGGTTGCGCTATAGACCGGCACCAGCACCAGCCCGCCGGCCAAATGATTGCCGGTCACGCTGGCGAAGGTCCCGGTCCGCGAGGGGAATACCGCGACGGAGAAGGTGTTGCCCAGTGCGGGCTGGAAACCGTTGATCAAAGTCAGGTTCAGGGAGCCGTTCAGCGCGACCGGGCCGCTGGCCGCAAGCTGGCTGAATTGGGCGCCCGGCGTCAGGCCACCGATCTCAATGGCCAAAGCCCCGGCCGAGGTCTGTCTGTACGCGGTGAGGTAATAGCTGAAATTGAGAATGCCCGGCGACGCCCCGGGATGCGCCGTGGCTGAGTTGGTGAGCGGGCCGTCCACCAAGCCGGCGCCGCTAATCGTTCCCCCGGCGATGAGCGCGCCGGCGCTATTGAGTTCCAGCGTCGCTCCGCGCGCGATGGCGGTGCTTCCGAGCGTTTGCGTGTAGCCCTGGCTGAAGGTCATCTGATTACTCTGCACCTGCACCGAGCCGCTGTTGCTGAACGGCACGCCCACCGTGATATAGGAGCCTGGCGCGTTGCTAAGGATGCCGGCGTTGTTGAACAGAGGCCACGCTCCCGCGCCATCATAAGAAATGGAAACGCCGGGTTGGAGAGCGCAGACGCCGCCGGCAAGGATATTGAAAGCGGCGCCGTTGCCCGCCGTCACGCCGCCGCTCAAGGTCGTCATTCCGGCGTTGTTGACGGCGCGGTGAAATGTTCCGCCGGTGATGGAGAGCATGGAGCCGGAAGCCATATTCACGCTGCCGGCGCCCTGGATGGTTCCGGCGCTCCAGTTGAATGCGCCGTTCACGGCAAAGGCGCCCGATCCATCCAGCGTGCCGCTGGGATCGTCAAACGTAAAATTCCCAAGGGCGACATTCGCGTTGACCACCAGAAGCGGGGACTGGCCTCCCAGCGCGACCGCGCCGGAGCCGGTGAAGCTCGCACCGGACGCCAGGGTATAAGTGCCGGTCCCGAAACGAACTTGAGCGCCGCCAGCAACGTTAAATTGGGCGGAATTCATCCCGCCGGCGAGCACCACGCGGCCAGCCTCGACGTCCAGCAGGCCGGTGTTATTGAAGGAAGGCGCGGTGGACGACGAAGCGAAGTCGAGGTCGCCCGTGCCCGCGGATTTGCGAAATGTTCCAGCGTTGTTGATGGCCGGGTGGGTTCCGTCTTGACTGAGGATCGTCCCGTTCGTTTGTGCGTCGAAGAGCGCGCCCGCCAGATTGTTGAAGAGCGCGCCGCTGTCCATCTCCAGGTCGGACCCTCCCGTCCAGGTGGTCGTGCCGGAGTTGTTGACCACGACGCCGGACAAGGACGAGTAATCGCCCGCGCTCTTGATGTTGAAGACTCCGCTGGCATCCACGTTCACCGCCGATAGACTGATGATGGTCGTGCCCCAGTTCAACGTGCTGACCAAGCCGGGGCCGGCGACCACATGAACGATGCCGGTCCCGGTCAGGGCGGCGTCGCATTCGAGGGTGCCGGGGTCAATAACGCCGGTGGCCGAGTCCACGACGCCCACCTGAAGCGTGCCGTTAATGGTGGCCTGATCCCCCTCCACAAGAACGCTCAGGCCCGGCCCGCTGAAGGCGAAGGTGTTGCTGGCTGGGATCGTGGACAAACCATTGATGGAGATGGTGGCGTCCGCCGAGGTGGTCTTGAACTGGCTCAGGTTGGTCGTGCTGTTGGTCCAGAGGCCGTTCAGGAACGTAAGCATCCCGGTGTCGCCGCGGACGGTTCCACCGTTGTCGAAGAGCAGGGGTCCCATGACCATCGTCATGCCGCTGGAACTGAAAACGGCGTTCGGACGATTCAGGATGCTGGATTCGTTGGTCCCGCCGACCAGGGACCAAATCTCCGCGCCGTCCGTGAGGACGACTTGACCCACATTGTAAATGGTGGTGCCGGTTATTTCGGCGGCCGAGTGTTTTCCCGTAGCGGTGTTCGTGGAAAGCAGCCAGGACGCGCCGGACTGGATGGTGATGTTGTCATAGTTCAACTCGCAGCTACTGCTCGTCAGTTGCGTGGATACCTCCATGTAGGCGCTGGCGACAACCACGGTCGCGCCGATTTGGGCCGTTCCGACGATAAAATTGCCGCCGCTGACGGAGATCTCATAGCCGTCAAGGACCAGGCCGGCGAGGTTGATTTGGTTCCCGGCCGCGTTGACATCGGTGAGCACATAGGCCGTGTCCGTCGGCGCGGGCAATTCATAAGCGTTGACATAGCCCCCCATGCCATCCGACAGATACCAGTTGCCGAGGCTGGTCCAACTGTAATTCATGACGCCAGCCTCTTCTGAAGCCATGAAATAAAGCGTCGTGGCCGGGAGCGAACTCGCGCCCAGGCACAGCACAAAAGAAACGCACAACCAGCGACATGATCTCATAAGTTTGGGAACTGCGAGTTTTGGGACACTTGAGCAAGACCCCGTGGACAGGCTCGTCCGAGCATCATACTCCCCTTTAATCAACAAAGCAAATTAAATCGCCGTCTATTTGCGGCCGTTTCGCCGGGGGCGAAAGGCCGGCGGTGAGGGGCGCCGGCCGGCAGGGGCTTCATTTGCAGTCGTTTTCTCCTCGGCCGGGAGGGTGTGATCCGGGTGAACGGCTGGTTGTGGCGGGCCATCTTTTGTTCCAGCGGGCGAGGATTTCCGGTTCCTCCTTCAACTCCGCCGGCGGCTTCAATTCCGTCCGCGCCAGTTTCAAGTTCAATTTGTTCCACTGCCGCGCCAGGATGCCGTCCACATCCAGCCAATCCTTCTCCCGGTTGGCAAAGCATTTATGCACCAGCAAATCCTCGGCGGAGCAGGTGATGAGAGACTGGCCCGTGGGAAATACAAACGGCGAAGATCGTTCAATCGTGCGGGTTTCAAACGGGAACGCGCCCAGGGCAACATCCAGACCGACGCCTTGGGCATTCTTGAGGAGCAGGACGCGGCTGCGCAGGGCAAACTCGGCGGCATCGAGTCTTCTGGGAGCAAACCTTTGGAGCAGGGGCCCGATGAATGCCTGCTCTGAGCCAAAACCGGACAGCAAAGTCAGGTCCGCATCGTCCGTGAACCGCGGCTCGCTCCAGCGCTGCACCGCGATTCCGCCGATAAAGCAAAATCGCCAGCCGTGTTCCCGGCAAACTGTCTGCAACTCCAGCGCCGCGGCGATGACATCGTTCATTTCCTGTTCCGTTTGTGAAACCAGGCCTGCTGTTTGACCAGGCCGGACGTGCGCGACAGGCGGCGGTAGTGAGAAGCGAGCGAAAGCAGCCCATCAATTTGCCGCCACGCCCCCCGCTCCGTCAGGCTGGCCAGTTCATCCCGCTTGACCTCATCCAGCATGATGGCCGTCTCGCGCCATTGTTGCATCCAGCGCCGCTGCTCGGCCGGGGTTGTCGCCATCTTCATGCTCCCAATGTATCACCGCCTCCCGCCCAAGTCAGTCATAAAGATTAAGATTAGGATTAGGAGGGGAAGGAGGGGAAGGAGGGGAACCCAAGAAGCCCGGCGGTCAGCGCGCGGCGTCGAATTGAGCGCGGATGCGGCGCAGCAATTCGTCCGGCGCAAAGGGCTTCTCCAGGAAATTTCCGTTCACGCGCAGCACGGAGTTTGTTCCCAGCATGTCGTCGGTGTAACCGCTGCAGTAAATGATTTTCAACCCGGGTTTCTCCGCCAGCGCTTTTTCCGCCAGTTGCCGTCCGCTCATGCCGCCCGGCATCACCATGTCCGTGATGAGCATGTCAATGTTGTCCCGTTCCTGCTGCCAAAGCTGCCAGGCGGCCGCGCCGGATTCCGCCTCGAAAACCCGGTAGCCTTTGCGCTCCAGAATGAGCCGGGACAGGCGCCGCAGGGCCGTTTCGTCCTCCACGATCAGAATGGTTTCGCGGCCTCCCGGGGAGGGGCTGGCGGCGGCGGGTCCGGCGGAAGCAGGGGCGGGCTGGGCCGAACGAGGAAGATAAATGTGGAAAGCCGTGCCGGCGTTGAGCTGGCTTTCGATTTCGATCCAGCCCCGGTGTTGTTCCACAATGCCATACACGGTGGCCAGACCCAGTCCGGTTCCTTTGCCCGGTTCCTTGGTGGTGAAGAACGGCTCGAAGATGCGGGGCAGGTTGTCCGGCGCGATGCCCGCGCCCGAGTCGCTGACCGCCAGATGCACAAAGTTGCCCGGCCGTCTTTTGGGCCGGTCCGCCACATCCGCCGGACCAAAGGTGGCGTTGCTGGTTTCCAAAACAAGGCGTCCGCCCTCCGGCATGGCATCGCGCGAATTGACGGCCAGATTGACCAGAATCATCTCCAACATGCCCGCGTCGGCGCTGACCCAGGCGCTGGCGGAACTGTAACGGGCTTCCAAATGAATATGCTCGCCGATCAGACGGAGCAGCATCTTGGTCATGTTGGCCACGATGCCGTTGAGGTCAATCTCCTTGGGCTGGAACACCTGGCGCTGGCTGAAGGTGAGCAACTGGCGCGTCAGGTTGGCCGCCCTTTTGCTGGCCAGGCAGATTTCGGAAGCGGCCGCGACCCGGTCCGCGTCGGAAAGCGCGCGCGTCTGCAAGGTGGACGCATTTCCCAGGATGACCGTCAGGATGTTGTTGAAATCGTGCGCCACGCCGGCGGCCAACTGGCCGAAGGCCTCCATTTTTTGCGCCTGCCGCAGTTGCGTCTCCAGTTCCTTGCGCTCGGTGATGTCCCGGATGGTTTCAATGGCGCCGGCAATCTCGCCCTTGCGGTTGAACAGCGGGCTGGCCTTCCCCCAAATAAGGCGCTTCCTGCCCTGGATTCGCGCTTCGATCTCGCCCACCAGAATGTCACCCTTGGTCTGGAGGAGATTGTAGAGGCCGGCGGCCGCCTTGTCCGGCGCGATGACCAAATCAATGAGCACCGGCCGGCGCGTTCCATGAAACGGCAGGGCATATTCGTAGTTGCTTCGGCCCAACATCGCCCCGGCCTGGCAGCCCGATAATTTTTCGATGGCACGGTTCCAGGCGATCACCTTCCCCTCCCGGTCAACGGCAAAGGTCGCGTCGGGCAAAAAATCAATGATTTCAGAGAGCCGTTGTTCCGATTCGCGCAACGCCTCCTCCACTTTTTTGCGCTCGGCGATGTCCTGCCACAATTGTTCATTGGCCGCCTGCAATTCGCCGGTGCGCAACTGCACCAAGCCGTCCAGATCCTGCACCTGCCGTTCGGCCTGCCGGCCCAGCCGCCACTTCTCCGTCAGCGCGTTGGACAATTGCAGAATTTCAATCACGTCAAACGGCTTCTTGAGGATGACCATCCGGTCGGGCGAACCCAGCCGCTGTGTGATCTCGCCCCAGGAATGGTCCGAATAGGCCGTGCAGATGACGATCTGCAGGTCTTTGTCCGTCTGCAAAAGCCGGGCGGCGGTTTCCATCCCGTCCCATCCCGTCGGCATGCGCATATCCACAAACGCGATGGCAAAAGGCCGCCCCGCCGCCATCGCCGCCTGGGCGGCGGCCAGCCCCTCCTGGCCTTGGTAGGCCGATGCCAGTTCAAATTCCGGGCCTTCCTGCCGCGCGGAGCTGGGACCGAACAAATCCTCCGTCTGCCGCGCCAGTCCTGGGTCCTCGTCCGCGTGGGCGGCCAGGATTTTTCGGAAATCCACATGGATGGCCGGGTTGTCATCAATGATGAGAATCCGGCGGTTGGGAGGGATGGCGGCGGGGGTCACGGCTTTTCCTCCGGGGAAGTGACGGGCAATTCCAGGGTGAACGCGGCCCCCTTGCCCGGCCCATCGCTGTGAACGGTCAGGGACCCGCCCATTTCCCGGGCCGCCAGCGCGCCGCTGTGCAGGCCGAAGCCGTGGCCCTGCTTGCGAGTGGTAAAGCCGTGGTTGAAGATGCGCGTCAGGTTTTCCGGCTCAATCCCCACCCCGTTGTCAATCACCGAAATCTTGAGGCGTTCCCGGCCGTTGGCCACCCGCACGGTCAGCCGCTTGTCCGCCCGCCCCGAATCGTCGCAGGCATATTTGGCGTTGCGCAGCAGGTTGACCAGGATTTGCAGGATCTTGTGCTTCTCGACGCTCATCGGCGGGACCGGTTCAAAGTCGCGGATGACTTCCACGCCGTGGCGCCGCAACGCGCCCAGATTCATCCGCAGGCTGTCTTCCACCAGGTCCGGGATGTGGACGATTTCCTTGACGCCGGACACTTTGGCGTAGTTTTGCTGCATGGAGACAATCTCGTTGATGTGCTCGACATTCTTGCGGAGGGAATCCAACTCCTGCAGCGTGGCTTGCTGATCGGCCAGGAAATGACCGGAGAGCCTGGCCAGATAAGACGGCACCTGTTTGCCCTTGGGGTCGGTGGTGATAAACGCCCCCAGGTCGTGCTCATGGTCCTGGAGCAGCGCCGCGACTTTGGCCAAAGTGTCCGTCTTGGACTTTCTCACACTGTCCGCCGCCAGGGTGGCGGAGACGTTGACGCTGTTGAGAATGTTGCCGACGTTATGGAGGACGTTGGTGGCGATTTCCGTCATGCCCGCCATGCGGGAGGCGTCCACCAATTCGCGATGGGTGCGCTCGACCTCCAGTTGCATCCGTGTGCGCTCTTCGATCTCGCTTTTCAACTCGGCCTCGGCCTGTTTGTGGCCTTCAATTTCGTGTTGGAGTGAACTGTTGGCCCGGGCCAGGTCCGCCGTCCGGCTCAGAACTTCCGATTCCAAAAGCTCCCGGGCCTTCTGCATGTCCCTCTCTTTCTCCCGCCCGCGCTGGACGCGCCGCGCGTAAATGCCGAGCAAGGCGGCGCAGGTCAGGCCGCCGCAGAGCGCATCGAACCAGGCCGTCTGATAATAGTGCGGACGCAATTCAATTTCCATCGAGTCCCCGCTTTGGTTCCACACCCCGTCGGCGTTGGCGGCGATGACCTGGAATT
>JBEKIA010000049.1:0-20570 GCA_050011995.1 Verrucomicrobiota bacterium | reverse complement strand
GCCATTACCGGCGTGACCAACGGGGACAACATCACGGCCAGTTACACTTGCAGCGCGACCACCAGCAGTTCGGCGGGAACATACTCCATCGTGCCGAGCCTCGTGGACCCGGGCAACCGTCACACCAACTACACGGTCACCCTTGTCAATGGCATCCTGACCGTGGTTGACCAGCCGGGAGTGAGCCTGCTTGGTCCGACCAATGGCGCCGTGTACACGGCGCCCGCCAACATCGTCCTCAACGTTCAGGCCTGGCAGTTGGTTTCCGACGAATATATCCAAAACGTCTCCTTCTACGCGACGGGCACGAATATCGGCTCGAATGTTCTGGTCGCCAGCGTCACCAATTCGCTGTCCGGAACCAATGACTTTCAAGCAATTTGGACCAACGACGTTCCGGGCACTTGCGCGATAACCACCATTGCAACCGACAATCTCGGCGGGAGCACGACTTCCGCCTGGGTCAACATCACGGTGGTGCCGGTGATTCTGGTCAATGGCCAGTACACCAACACGCACAGCTTCACTTTTCTGGCGACGAACACCATTTCCGTTACCATGACCAACCCGTTGCCGGGGGGTTATGTTCTTTACTCGACGGACGGCACCGACCCGCTCAATCCGAACACCTTGGGGCAGCTTTACAACGGCGCCATCGCGGTTACCTCCTCGGAATTCATTCGGGCGGGCACCACCGACGCGTCCTTCAATCCGTTGGCGGAGGCGGACCCGGTCAATATCACCGTCATCCCCCTCTACCCCCTTTACGCTTCGACAGCAGGCGGCGGAACTTTTACTGTGTCGCCGCCGAACGGCCCCTATGCCGACAACACGGTCGTGACCTTGACGGCCGCCGCAAACGGCGGCTGGAGCACACTCGGCTGGACCGGGGATGCGACGACCAACACCGGCACGTTGCTGTTGACGATGAACAGCACCAAAACGGTGCAGGCGGTCTTTGGCACAAGCCTGAGTGTGCAGGAGACCGCTGGCCCCGTTCAGGTTTCGTCCAGCCAAAGCTTCTATCCCGAGGTCAACGGCTCCATCTTGGTCTCGCCCAGCCAAAGTCTTTATCCTTATGGCTCCTCCGTGCTGCTGACTGCGGTATCCTCGAACGGCAACTACTTCGAGTTATGGTTGCACGACGCCAGTTCTGGGGGAAGCAATAGTCCGTTGAGCTTCGTGGTGAGCAATGGGACGCCGCTGGTTCAGGCGGCGTTTGCGCATCTCCCAGCCAACCAATTCAGCCTCACCGTCGAGATTGGGAGCGGCGTTGGCACCGCGACCGCCTCGCCCTATGCCACGTTCTACGCCAGTAACACGACGGTGTCGCTCACGGAAATGCCTTCGGCCGGCCAGATTTTCGTCGGCTGGAGCGGAGCCACTAACAGCACGGCCAATCCGCTCCCATGGACGATGGTCTCGAACACAACGATCATCGCCAGCTTTAGCACAAACTTGCCGCCGATCATCACCATCACCAACCCGCCGGATGGCACAACTTTTACCGCGCCGGCGGCCATTTCGATTGGGGTGGCTGTCACCAACTTGGGCGGTGTCGTGACCAATGTGGCCTTTTTCGCCAACGCGATTCCAATTGGCGTGGCCACCAATTCGCCATTCACGCTGGTCTGGAGCAACGCCGTGGCCGGCACCTACACGCTGACGGCCGTCGCCACCTCGACCACCGGGCTGTCGGGCACTTCCGAGCCGGAGACCGTGCTGGTGAACCCGCCTTCGGCCGTGTTCGCCTTTGGCAGCGCCACCTACTCCGTCCATGAGTCGGGCGGCGCGGTGAACTTGACCGTGGTTAATTATGACGGTTTGAGCGGCTCGTTGAATTATCAAACGATCAGTGGCAGCGCTTTTGGCGGCAACGGCATTTCAGGCGATTACACCGCGTCCCAGGGCAACTTGGTCTTCATGACCAACCAGACTTCCCAATCGTTCAACGTTCCGATTATTGACAACTTTATCAACGGGCCGGCCCTTCAGTTCCAAGTAAAACTGCTGGAACCCACCATTGGCTCGCTGGGCAATCCGGCGACGGCCACGGTGACGATCATCCGCGACGACCCCGGCGCCGCCACCAACGCCGTCCTCGCGCAGGTTTTCCCCACCAACCGCCCGGCGATGACCGGCCAGTTGACGGTTTGGCTGCCGCCCTTCGGGAACGGCATGCAGTGGCGGTTGCCCTGGGAGTTTGCCTGGCGCGACAGCGGCAGCACCGCGATCAGTCTGACGGCGGGCGATTATCCGGTCGAGTTTCGCGACGTGCCCGGCTACCTGGCCATCCCTTTGGCCAGTGATCCGCTCGTCACCAACGGGCTGACGACGGTCGTGACCAACACGTATTACCCGACGCCGCTGTTGGGTTCGGGCGCGCTGGGTTCGCTGACAGTCAGCAGCATTCCGGCGAACCTGTCTGGCGCGGGCTGGCAATTTATTGGGGAGACGGCTTGGCGCGCCAGCGGTTCCACCGCCGCGAATTTGCTGCCGGATACCTATTTGGTTGCGTTCGAGCCGGTCAGCGGCTACGCCACGCCCACCAGCCTCGCCGTTGTGGTAACCAACGGAATGAGCGTTTTGGTGGCGGGAAATTACGTCCTGGCGCAGACATTGCCTTCCGGGGTGGACCTGCCGCAGTCGCAATCCACCGCCACCATTTTGAACTATGCCAACGGGCCTTATGGATTCAGCGGCCAGTTGCAAACTGACGTGGGCTTTGGCAGCGGCGCGGCGGTGACGGCCAACGTGGTGCTGACGGCGGCACATATGGTCTTCAACGACTATACGCTTTCCTACGTCACTAACGCCTGGTGGTCGTTCCAGGAGCAAGCGGGCATTTTTCAACCCGAACCAATGGCGGCCCGAGGCTGGTATGTTCTCTCAGGGTACGCCGCGCAACGCACCAATGATCTGACGGTCGGCGGTTATCAACCCGACCAATCCAGTCCGCAGTCGCAGGATATGGACGTGGCGGCGCTCTATTTCCTGACCTATTCGGCCCGAACCGGCTTTGGCGGCTTCATTTCCTCGGACGCCGTGCCCAACCCCTACCTGACTGGCTCCGCGTTTAAAACGCTGGTAGGCTACCCGGTGGACGGCTCGATGTTCAACGAAGCGGTGTCGCCCGGCCAGCTTTACGCGACACCTTTGGACCATCAGGCCTTTGTCCAGACCAACGACCAGGTTTACACCGCCTCGTGGCTCTTCAGTTATCCGGGCAACAGCGGGGGGCCGCTCTGTGTGTTATACACCAACAACGGCCTCTATTATCCGGCGGCGGTCTATTTGGGAACTTTGTTCAACGGCATCAACGGCAGCACGCCTTATGCCTCGGTGGTGCGCGCGATAGACAGCAACGTGGTGAACTTGATCACCCTGGCGTCGGATTTGGGCGATACCGGCACCAACAACTCCGGCGGCGGCGTCATCACCATCATTCCAAGCCGGGGGGTCAGCGCCAGCCATCCGGGCTATTTGATCCTGCAACTCGGGCCGCCCTCGGCAGTGCAGGCCGGGGCCGCTTGGGATCTGGCCGGGCAGTCCGCCAGCTACTACTCCACCGTCAACCCATCTTTGCAGGAGGTGACCACCACCAATACTTTGCTGGTGCAGTTCAAACCCATTCCCGGCTGGAATCTGCCGACCAACCGCTCCGTCGCGGTCGTCCCTGGGGTGATTTTGACCAATGTGGCCCTGTACACGGTGACAAACCCGCTGCTGACCCTGGACCTGGTCAACGGACTTGGCATCGCTGGGACGACGAACACAACCTATCAGATTCAGAGCAACTCCTCGCTGACCGGCGGGGCCTGGATTGCATTCCGGACCAACACCTTGATCTCCCCCGGCTTCAATCCCATCACCAACAAACCAATCCCCGGTTTCTACCGCGCCCTCTGGCTGACCAACTGATGAGTCCATTTGGGCATTGCGTGTTCAGGGCGGACGGTATATCCATAAGGCCCGCATGAAAATTGAGACAAAGCAGTTCCGCGTTCGCGCCGGCGCGAAGGTCAAACTGAAACGCTGGCCGGCCCTGATCAAGCCGTTCTACAAATCCAAGGCGCATTATCACCAAATACTGGCCGCCAACGTGGAGGAAATGGCCCGCCTCCAGAATTTGCTCTATGCCGACGGCCGCTACGCCCTGCTGCTGGTGTTTCAAGCCATGGACGCCGCCGGCAAGGATGGCGCGATCAAACACGTCCTGTCCGGCCTGAATCCGCAGGGCTGCGAGGTTTTCAGTTTCAAGAAGCCCAGCGCGCAGGATCTGGCCCACGATTTTCTCTGGCGCACCACCGTCTGCCTGCCCGAGCGCGGCCGCATCGGCATTTTCAACCGGTCCTATTACGAGGAGGTGCTGGTGGTGCGGGTGCATCCGCAGATTTTGGAAGCGGAGCGCATTCCCGAGGAATTGATTGATGTGGAGAAAATCTGGGAGCAGCGGTATCGCTCCATTGTCAACCTGGAGGAGCATCTCCACCGCAACGGCACCCGGATCGTCAAGTTCTTCCTCCATCTTTCCAAGGAGGAGCAGCGCAAGCGGTTTCTCCTGCGCCTGGAGGAGCCGGAGCGGAACTGGAAATTCAGCGAGGCGGACATCCAGGAGCGCGCGTTCTGGAAGGAATATATGAGAGCCTACGAGGACTGCCTGGGCGCGACCAGCAGCAAGGCCGCGCCGTGGCACGTCGTTCCCGCCGATGACAAGGAAAACGCGCGCCTGATCATCTCGAAGATCATTCTGGAGACGCTCCAGGGTCTCCAGATGCAGTACCCGAAGACGAGCAAGACGCGCCGCAAGGAATTGGAGGCCATCCGCAAGCAGCTCGCCAAATAGGCGGGAGCCTGCCGCGGTGAGGCGAGCCTGAGCGAACCCAGACCCCGGCGATGATAAATGTCCTCGGCATCAATTCGGCTTATCACGAGCCGGCGGCTTGCGTGTTGCAGGATGGTGTTCCTGTGGCCTTTGCGGAGGAAGAGCGGTTTAATCGCCGCAAGCACGGCAAAGCGGCCCGCGTGGACAACGCGGATGAACTGCCGTGGCAGGCCATCGGTTACGGGCTGCGCCAGGCTGGAATTGAAATGGCCGAAGTGGATGCCATCGCTTATTCCCTGAACCCGCCCAAGCGGCTGCGCAATTTGGAGGCGGAGGAACCCGTCCAATCCGGCAGTTGGGGCAGCAGGGCTGGGGAAGAACAGTTCCAGCGCGCCCTCCTGCGGGTGCCATCGGCCCTGGAGGATCGTTATGGCGTCGCGTTGCGCCAGCGGTTCCACTGGGTTGACCACCACCTCTGTCACGCCGCCAGCGCTTTCCTGGTTTCGCCCTTCGACGAGGCGGCCGTGCTGGCGGTGGATGGCATTGGCGAGTTTGCCAGTGCCTGGCTCGGCCGTGGCCGGAATGCCACGCTGCGCCAGATCGCCGAAATCGAGTATCCGCATTCCCTGGGGTTTCTCTGGGAGAAGCTGGCGCGGTTCTTGGGCTTCGGAGAGTACGACGCCTGCAAGGTCATGGCTCTGGCCGCGCACGGAGACCCAAAACCGTTCGCTCCCGCCTTCGCTTCCCTGGTTCAGAGCAATCGGGAGGGCAAGCTCCGGCTGGCCGCGGACGTGCTGCGCTTCCGCAGCGATGACTTCAAGCCGCTGGAAACGCTGCTCGGGCCATGGCGCAATCCAGGCGACGCGCTCCAGCCGCGCCATGCCGATATTGCCGCCGCGCTGCAAAAGGCGACGGATCGGGCGCTGCTCGACCTGGCGGGCGCTTTGCGCCGAACCACGGGCAGCAGGCGGCTGTGCCTGGCGGGCGGGGTGGCTTTGAATTGCGTGACAAACCGCGCGCTGCTGGAGAGTGAGTTGTTCGAGGAAATTTACATCCAGCCGGCCGCGCACGACGCCGGAACGGCCCTCGGGGCGGCGTTGGTCTTGTGGTGTCAACAATTCGGCAAGGCCCGCGCGTTCGTCCTCGAGCACCCGTATCTCGGGCCCGGGTGCTCGGAAGCGGAGTTGTTGGCCGGCCTGGGGCGTTGCGGACTGCCGCACCGCCGCTCGCCGGACGCGCCGGCGGAAGCGGCGGAGCGGATCGCCGCCGGGCAGGTCGTCGGCTGGTTTCAAGGCCGGATGGAAGCCGGGCCGCGCTCGCTGGGCAACCGTTCCCTCCTGGCGGACCCGCGGCGCGCGGAAATGCGCGAAAGGCTGAACAAAACGGTCAAACACCGGGAGCCTTTCCAACCCTTCGCTCCGGCCGTGCTGGCGCCCCGCGCCGGGGACTGGTTCCGAATCCCCGGCCGCTCCCGTTCGACCGATTTCATGCTCTTCGCCTGCCAGGTTCTATCGGAGCAGGCAGGACGCATCCCGGCCGTCGTCCATGTGGATGGAACCAGCAGAATCCAGACTGTCCAGGCCGGCACCAACCCGCTGTTTTACCGGCTCATCTGCGAGTTTGAGCGCAGAACCGGCGTGCCGCTGGTCTTGAACACCTCGTTCAACGACAGCGAGCCTATCGTCTGCACACCGGAGGACGCCTTGCGCACTTTTCGAGCCACGAAGATAGACGCGCTCATCCTGGGAGATTTTGTGGTGGAACACGATGGCAATGTCGAATGACTGATTGGCCAATAATAAAGGAAGCCCGAACCACAAACCCGCAAGTTCAGACCGATAGCTGACGTGTATGGGTCATGATCCCGCCATCCCCGCCCAGCGCCTGCTCTTCGAGCCGGTGAAAGACAATTACGGGACTCGCCTGGCGCTGGTGTTCGGCAACGAAGCGCCCAAAGGCGCCTGCCCATTTTACGGCCGGCAATGCTACCATTGCGATATCGGAGCCGGGGAAGGGGTCCAATTCAATACGGACCTGAACCGGCTGCGCCTGGCCTTCTTCCGGCAGCAATACGCCGCGGTTTTGCCTCGTGTGGCCCATCTGGTCCTCTACAACTCCGGTTCGGTGCTGAACCCTGGCGAACTTTCAGACCCAAGTTTGAAGGCGATTCTCGATTTTGCCGCCGGATTGCCTGAATGCCGCGTCGTTTCCCTGGACTCGCGCGAAGCCTTCATTACATCCCGGCGTCTGGATTTCGTCCTCAAGTGCCTGGGTGGCGGTCAGCAGCCTCGTCCCATTCTCGGGCTCGAGACCCAGGACGACGCGGCGCGGTTGTTCGTGTTGAACAAGAAAATGCCGCGCCGCGGCGTGGAAGCCGCCTTCCGCGCGGCGGGCCGCTACGGCGGGAGGGTGGGGATGGATATTAACATTGTATTCGCGCCGCCCCCATTCCAAGGCCGCCAGGCCGGGGCCGAGGCGCGGGCGACGGCCTGTTTTGCGTTGGACCTCGCCAGGAGGCACGGGGTGCCGCTGGATTTTAATCTCCATCCTTACTACCCGAGCCGCATCGGCCGCGAGCGATTCCCCGATCATCCGCGGGCCGGCCTTGGCGCGGCGCTGGACACCGCCAGGCGCATTCGGACGGCGGTTGCGCGGAGCGGCCTGCGCTCGAAGGTTTTCCTCGGCTGGCAGGACGAGGCGCACGACCAGGAGCCGGCGCTCCGGTCCGCCGAACTGAGCCGCTACCGCGAGCGGTTCGCCCGCTTCAATGCGCCTTGAAAGAAGATGAAACCCCCGCCTCCCGTTAGAATGGGTGCATTCCACTTTTTGGGTGGTTTTTTCCTAATCTTAATCCTAATCTTGATCTTGTTCGGAAAAGGCGGAGCAGGATTAGGATTAAGATTAAGATTAAGACGGGAAACCCAAAAAAGTGAAAAGCACCCATTACAATCTTCCGCTTGAATTGTAGGCGACACGCCCGGCTGATTCGGGTAAGAATCGCCTCCGGACAACGAGCCTCGCGGAGTTTTTGGCAAAAACTTCCGCAAGAACCCAGCGGCTCAATGAACAATGGGACGATGCAAAGACCGTCCACAAAAAACTGAAGCAAAGGAAATAAAATGCGCGCGAAACTCATGACCATTCCCGGCTGCCTGGCCCTCCTGACAGCCGCCATCACCGCCGCGGGGCAAGCCCGTGGTCCATCCGCCAACATCGGCGGCGCCCCGCCCGCGCTGGCCCTGGTGATCCTCTACGATGGCTCCGGGAGCATGGCCGACAGGGTGCCCAACCTGAGCGGAGTGCCAACCCCCAAATATCAACTGGCCAACAACGCCGTCACCACCATCGCCCAAAAGATGGAGAATTACTGCACGAACAAGCATGTGACCATGGACGCCGGCCTGATCTATTTCACCCAGGCCACGGTCAAAGTGGGCATTCCGTTCCAACAGTTCCAAGCCAGGAGGTTCGAGGATTGGGCCCGCAACTTCAAGTCGCCCGCGGGAGGCACGCCCCTGGGGGAAGGCATCAAGGAGGCCAACAAAATGCTGGCCATGAGCCATGCCATCAAAAAGCACATCCTGATTGTCACCGACGGGGAGAGCAACCAGGGCGAAACTCCGCAGGCGGTGCTGGCCCGGATGAAAAGCGCGCAGGATTCGACCTCCATATACTTTGTGGCGTTCGATGTTTCGGCCAAGGTGTTCGATCCGGTCAAGAAGCTGGGGGCCACGGTGGTCAGCGCCGCCAACGAGAAGGAGCTGAAGACCGAGATTGACAGCCTGCTCGGAAAGAAAATCTTGCTTGAATCGGAATAATCTGGTCTAATCGGCCCGCAATGCAAAACACCTGACCCATATATGTGGAAATCAATCAAGCGTCTTTTAGTGTACCTGAACCTCATGGCGGAGAAGGCGACGGAATCGGATGCCATGAACGAGGCCCAAATCGAGGCGGGCATCCGCGCCCAAAAAGACAAGGCGGGCAAGGCTCATTATGCCAACGGGCAGTTAGCCGGCCAGGTGGCCCTCCTCAAAGACCAGGTGCGCCGCCAGTCGGCCAAGGCGGACGAGGTGCGCAGCCTGCTCCAGGCGGCCGCCAACGCCAATGACGAGGCCAACGGCGCCCAATACGCGGAGGAACTGGCTTCGATTGAGCAGGAACTGAACGAAAATCAAGCCCAACTCAAGATGTTGCAGGACACTTACGCGCAAAACACGGAGATCATCGCCAACAGCCTGCGCGAGATTCAAAAATTCCAGCGCGACTTCGAACGCCTCAAAACCCAGGTGGCCATGGGCGCCTCCATGCGGGGCCTGGCCCAGATGATGCAGAGTTCGATTACCGAGTTGCAGGGCATGGGCGGCGAAATGAACAAGTCCATGGACCAGTTGCGGCAATCCGCGGCGGGCGGGATGGGACAAATGACCGCCACCATGGATCTGGCCAAAGCCATGGGGTCCGATGTCCAGCGCCAGCAGGAAGCGCGCAAGGCGCGCGGCAAACTTCTTTTCGAGCAGTACAAGGCCAAGTCCAACCAAGTGAACGCGGAAGCGGCGGTCGCGGCGCCGGCCGCGGTCCCGGCCGCCAAAGCCCCCGAACGCCAGAAGATCGCGGAATAAAGCCACAGCCCAGTCAACCCAACCTTTTTTGAAAGGAATGCCATGACCAAGACAGCCAAAATCATATTGACCATCATCATCCTCGGCGCCGTTGCCTTTGGAGCCTACCGCTGGAAGGACAAACTGGCCCCGGCGGCCACAACCTCCAGCAACCCTTCGGTGGACCCCCAGGCCTTGAAGAAGCAATTGGACGACCAGAAGGCCGCCACCCAGCAGGCCCAGGCCGCCGCCGCCCAGGCGACCGCCGCGGTCAAGGACATCACCAGCAAGCTGCTCGCCGGCACCAACGCCGCCAGCGTGGTGAGCGACAGCACCATCCCCAAAGTCACCGGGACGAGCGATTACGACAAGACGATGAAGAACGGCAAGCTCCTGGTCCAATTCCCCATCAATGTCTGGCCCGGCTGGGCTCCGATCATCGTGGCCAACCACGGCATGGAGGCCAACGATCAAAGCGAGTTTTTCCAAAAATTCGGATTCTATGTCCAACTGGCGATCGTGGATGATCCGGTCAAGGCGCGCGACCTGTTCGCCAGCGGCCACAGCCACGTCCTGTGGGGGACGCTGGACATGATGGCGCTCTTTGCCCCGGAATTGTGCAAAGACTCCCGCACCGCTCCGGTCATCGTCCAGCAAATTGACTGGTCCGCCGGCGGCGACGGCATTGTGGTGCGGGGCGACATCAAAAGCATCAACGACTTTCGCATGGCCAACGGCAAACGCAAAAAAGTCGTGCTGGCCCAGAATTCTCCCAGCCATTTTTTCATCATGTCCGTTTTGATTGACGCCAACATTGATCCCGCCACGGTGGATTTCAAATGGGCGGCCGATGCCCCGTCCGCCGCCAAGATCTTCGTCCAGGACAGTTCGTTTGACGCGTTCGTGGGATGGTCTCCGGACATTTACACCGTCTCCGACGGGGTTCCCGGCACGCGGATCGTGCTCAGTTCGGCCAGCGCCAACCACCTGCTGGCCGACGTTTGGGCCGTTCGCAACGACTTCTATCGCGACCACCCCGACGTGGTGGCCAATCTGGTGCGCGGAATTTTCCTGGGCATGGACATGGTTAGAAAAAATCCCGCCGGCGCGGCCAAGACGCTGGCCAAAGCCTACAATTTGCCGGAGGCGGATTGCGGGAACATGATCGGCAAGGACGGCGGCATCACCACCGGGGACGCCCACCTGGTCAACTATCGGGAAAACGCCGACTTCTTCCTGGACCCCATGAACCCGACGAGCTTCGAAACGGTCTGGAACCGGGCCAGCACGATTTACAAATCCATCGGCTCCATTGACAACACCGTGGATCCCGGCAAAGTCAAGGCCGCCAGCGTCCTGGCCCGGATGGCGCCGGAATACAAGGATGTGGTTGACCTGTCCCAGCCCACCTTCAAGCCGGGCGCGCTTTACAAGAACGCCGAGGCGACCAGTTCGGAGATTCTCACCAAGGCGATCATCATCACCTTCGAACCCAACGAGGCCGTTCTGAACGCCACCTATGACACCAACATCCCGGCGCTGCTGGATGAGGTGGGCAAAATGGCCGGCACCTTCGGCAACGCTTACATCGTCATCGAAGGCAACACGGACGCCAGCAAAAAGGGGGTCGTGCCGGCGGACCTGGTGCGCGAGCTTTCCTATAACCGCGCCTCCGCCGTCAAGAAAGCCCTCCTGGAAAAATTCAAATTCAACCCCGACAAGTTCAAGGTCGTCGGCAACGGGTGGGACAATCCCCTGCCCGGAATGACAGATTCGAGCAACACGGAATTCAACAAAAAGAACCGCCGGGTCGAGATCAAAGTGTTCCGGTTGGAAGACTAAGCCCGAAGGCCTGGCGCGCGCGCTGTGAACGCGGAGTGACGGTTCGGGCCGGGACAGGTGTTTCGGCCCGAAATTGTATTGAAAAAAGCCTGTGACCAAATTTCTGGCAGCCATTCTCAGTCTGGTGGGCCTCCTCACGGCGATTATCCTCGTGGCGCGATGGCAGGTGCGCAAGAGCCTGCCCAAAAGCACCGAACTGCTGCTCACCGCCGGTTTTCTGGCGCTGTTGCTGGCCGGTTGGACTTTCGCAACCTACGGCGCCAGGCTGGAAGATCGAATGGTTGCGCCGCTTATCCTGCCTTCGCCTTGGGAAGTCCTGCAAGCGTTCCCCAAGTTGCACACCGAACAGGCACTGGTCAGAAACGCGGTGACTTCGATTGGACGCGTCACCCTCGGATTTTCATTCGCCGCCCTCCTGGCCGTTCCGCTGGGCCTTTACATGGCGTCGTTCACCCGCGTCGCCGCCTTCTTCCGCCCGCTAGTACTGATTGGCGGGTATGTTCCCCTTGTGGTGTTTATTCCGCTGACAATCGGGTGGTTGGGAGCGTCCGAGAGCCAAAAGATTGTCTTTCTATTCATCGCCTGTTTTGTGGTGCTGCTGCCCATGGTGTTTAAAACGGTGGCGGATGTTCCCTCGGCTTATCTGGACGTCGCCCGGACCAAAGGCGCCACGCAATGGCAACAGGTTACCCGCGTCCTCTTCCCCATCGCCAGGGCGGACATCTGGGATCATCTCCGGGCAGTCTATGGTGTGGGCTGGGGCTGGATTATCATGGCCGAAGTTGTCAACGCCGAAAATGGCCTGGGCCACATGATGGACATGGGCGAACGCCGCGGCCACATGGACAGCTACTTCGCCATCGTTGTAGTCATCATCTGCATCGCCGTCATCTGCGATCAAATCTGGAAATACACCGGCCAGTGGCTTTTCCCTTATCGTAACCGCTAACCGCATAGGGCCTTCTGACCCGAATTTCCAACATGACAACGCCCAAGATTGAAAAGCCCGCCGACGAACCCCGGCGGAAGCCATCCTGGTGGGCCGGCGTTAAGAACCTCCTGATCAAGCCCGCTGCCGCTCCGGCAAAGAGCGGGCCGGAGAAGGAAGAAGGAAAAAAGAAGGAGGAAGAAAACCCCGCCGGGCCTTCTGCCGTCCGGGCGCGCGCGCCGGAGGCCAAAGCGGAGGCAGCCCGGGTGGAGCGCGCGCCGGCGGCGGCCGGTGAATCCCCCAAGACCGCCGTGACCGAAGTTACAACAGCCGCAACCGCGGCCTCCACGCCGGCCCCCCTGCCCATTGTTGTCAAATTTACCAACGTCACCAAGTCTTTTGGACATGGCGCCGGCGCCCAAGTCGCGCTCAAGGACATCAACTTCACCGTCGAGGATCTGCCGGACACGGGAGAACTGATTTCGATTGTTGGCCCCTCGGGATGCGGCAAGTCAACCTTGCTGCGCATGATCGCCGGACTGGAACCACATTATCCGCAAACCGAGGGAATGATTGAAGTGCTGGGCAAGACGGACAATTTGTTGCCGAACTGGCAGCGCGGGCTGGTGGACCAGAAATACTCTCTTTTCCCGCACCTGACCGTGCGCGGCAACGTCATGTTTGGACTCGACATCCGGGGTGAAAGCAAGTCAACCCGCGGCGACAAGGCGGATGTGTGGATCAAAAAGGTCGGCCTGGAAGGCAATGAGGACAAGTATCCGCAGGAACTCTCCGGCGGCATGCAGCAACGCGTCGCCATCGCCGCCACCCTGGTGCTTGGGCCGCGCGTCCTTTTAATGGATGAGCCGTTTGGCGCCCTGGACCCCAAGACCCGGTTGCGGATGCAGGAACTGCTGGTGCAACTCTGGAATGAGCAGCAATCCACCGTCTTCATTGTCACCCACTCCGTGGAGGAGGCCCTGTATCTGGGCGACCGGGTGTTTCGCATGGGGGCCCGGCCCGGCCGGCTGCTGGAGATTTTGCAGGCCCCGCGCCCGGAAATACCGCCGGAAGAAATGCGCCAGAAGAAGTGGTTTATGGACATGGCGCGCGACCTGCTCAACCGATTGGAGCAGGACAAGCTGGCCACCGGCGAGCTTTCCAGCTATTCAGACTTTGTGCAGGACCACAACAGCCATCATCCCAAGGTTCTGCGGTAAAACTTTATGTTTGACCCGCAAGACAGCAACCTGAAGAAATTCCTGAAAAGCCCGCTCCACCTGTGGCTGCTGGCGCTGACTCTCGGCGCCGGCTTCCTCAGCGCCCATCCGCTCGTCCTGCTGGCCGGTCTGGCCCTTTACGCGGTCGGCTGGATCCATCTGCCGGACTCGGGCCTGTTCCAGCGGTGGGTCAGCCAGAACATGGACCGGATCGCCTCGGCCAAGTCCCGCCAGCAAATTCAAGCCTTCCGGGAACGGCGCCAATCCCTCATTGCCGGACTCTCCCCGCAACGCCTGCGCCGTTACCAGGAGGTGGCGGCCGTTTGCCAGGATATTGAACAGGCGACCATGGACGGGGGCGCCGGCGCGCCCGCCGACGCCGACCCCCGGCTGCGGAAATTGGACGAATTGATGTGGACCTTCCTGCGCTTGCTCGTCATGGAGGGATCGCTGGAAAGTTTTTTGGCCACGGAAAGCCAGGAGCAGCTTCCCGTGGACATCCAGTCCAGCCAGGCGGAGGTTGCCGCCATGGAAGCCGACATCAAGACCGCCACCGTCAAAGGGGAGAATCCGGCCGCCAAGCTCCGGCTGCTCGATTCCAAGAAAGAACGGCTGGCCGTTCTGAGCAAACGCCTGGACCGCGTCAATGAGGCCAGGGAAAATGTGACCCTGGTCAAGGCCGAGCAAGACCGGCTGGTGGAACAAATCAAACTGCTGCGCGCCGACGCCATCGCCGCCAGGAACGCGGACACCCTCACCGCCCGCATTGACGCCACGGTCGAACATCTGACGGAAACCAACAAATTGTTTTCCGAGATGGATCAGTTCAAGGACTTGGTGGCGGACGACATGCCGCAGACCGGAGAACGGCTCGGTTTTTCAGCCGGCGCCGGAACGGCCGCCCCGGCCAATCCGCCCCTGCCTCCCATCATCAACCCGCCATCCAGAGACTATCGCCTGAAACAAGGAAACCGCAATTAAGCATTGAGCCAAACACCCGACATGGACACCAAGCCGCCCCCGCTTCCACTGCAGCCCTGGGCCAGGGAATTCGCGCGCCGCTGGAACAGCGAAGCCTATTCCGTCTTCCTGATTTCCGGCAATATCTTCGACATCTACGCCGTCCAGGCCGGGGAGGGCATTGATTATCTGCCGCTCAAGGCCTTCCTGCGCAACCGCCTTTTTCCCGACCGCAGTTGCCTGATGTTTTATGACATCGGCGACGGACTCAGCTTCGCCACCAAGGAAATGCAGAAAGGGTTCTTCCAATGGCTGGAGGATTACGACTCCGTGGAAAAAACCAGCTTTGCCATCCTGGGACCCCCCAAGGAGTTCAACCGGCTCGCCCCCGTTCTGCGCAGATACTTCCTGCGCGAGGACGAACAGGGGACCGACGCCACCCTGATTATTGACTTCCCCGAAAAAATCATACCGGCGGCGGAGGACGCCGGCAGCAGTTACGAGGAACGCATGGCCCTGGTCACCCTGCTCAAATGGGCCACCTCCCCCGAATTCCGCCAGCGGGACGTCGGAATTGTGCTCCTCACCGAGACGCCCTCCAAACTGCAAAGCGATTTGCTGCAAAACCCCCATGTGGCGCAGATCAAAATTGATCTGCCCGACCGGGACGAGCGGATGCGCTACTTGCAGTCCAAAACTTGCGCGCGCCTCCTCCAGGCCGGCAGGACCGGCGCGTCCAAGCTTCCCGCCGACATCGAACTGACGCCGGAGGAACTGGCCATCCGCACCTCGGGGCTGAACATCGTCCGGTTGCAGAACGTCATCGCCGAGGCGGTCAAGAACGGACAGAACGTGACGCAAGACCATGTCAGCCGCTGCAAGAAAATACTGATCGAAGAATTCTGCCAGGGATTGGTCAAGTTCAAAGATCCCCGGCCCGACCTGTCGCTCGATGTCGTGGCCACGCACAAGGCGGCCAAGCAGAAACTGCGCGATGTGGCCTGGCTCTTCAAGAACAGCAAGCTGGATGTGATCGAAAAGGGCATCCTCCTTCCCGGCCGGGTGGGGGTGGGAAAGTCTTTCCTGGTGGATTGCTTCGCCAGCGAATGCGGGCTGCCCGTCATGGAAATGGGGGACTTCCGCTCCAAATGGGTGGGAGACACCGAAAGACAGCAGACCCGCATTTTGATGACCATCAAGGCCCTGGGGCCGGTCATCGTGGTGGTGGACGAGGCGGACGCGGTGTTTGGCTCCCGGGCCAGTGGGGGAGATGACAGCGGGGTATCCAGCCGCGTTTTCGCCGCCTTCGCCGCCCACATAGGCGACTCCAGCACGCGGGGGCGGGAACTCTGGATTGCCATGACCTCCCGGCCCGACCTGCTGACCATAGACCTCAAGCGCCAGGGACGATTGGGCTTGTGCATTCCGCTCTTCCCGGCGCAGGGCAGCCAGGATGTCCTGGAGTTGTTTCAAACGGTCACCCAAAGCAAAAAAATGAACTTGACTGCGGAAATCAGCCGGTTCATCGAACAAAGCATGGGCGGCAAACCCCTGACGGGCAGCGATGTGGATTCCGTCATCACCAGGGCCAGGGAAATCGCCGTCCTCAACAAGCGGGACCTGGACATTCAAGTCAAGGATATGGAAGAGGCCATCGGAAGTTTTATTGACGCTTTGGACCCCGCCCTCATCCAGTTGCAGGAACTGGCGGCGGTCCTGGCCTGCTCGGACGCCCGTTACCTGCCGGAAAAATACAAAACCGCCGACCGGACGGCCATGACTTTGGAATTCAACCGGCTGCGGAGCCAGCTCAAGGACTAGGCGGCGATGAAACGCTTCACACCCATCCTCACCCTCGTGGCCGTGTGCTGGGTCGTGTTCGCGGTCAACAATTTGATCCTGGGCGGAACGCTCACGCCGCACGGCATCATCCCCCGGCGCATCAGCAGTCTGCCGGGCATTATTTGGTCTCCGTTCCTGCATGCCTCTTTTGGCCACCTGGCGGCCAACACCCTGCCCCTCCTGATTTTGGGAGGCATCCTTTGCGCCCGCAGCCGGGCGGAATTCATCGGCGTGACGGCCGGGGGCATCTTCATCGGGGGCGGCCTGGTCTGGCTGTTGGCGAGAAATGCCGATCATGTCGGCGCCAGCGGGTTGATCTTTTGCTATTTTGGATTCCTGACCTCGCGGGCGTGGTTCGACCGCACGATTTTCACTTTTTGTTTGGCGCTGATCTGCATGGTCGGTTATGGAGGCATCCTCATCGGGCTGCTCCCGGTGTTCCCCGGCGTTTCCTGGGAAGGCCACCTGGCCGGCTTGGTGGCCGGCGTCGCCAGCGCCCGGATGATCGCAAGCAAAAGCCGCCACGAGGAAGCCGCCGGCCTTCCGAATTTAAACAAGGCTGGTTGAGTTGATTCGTTTGAGGAGCGCGCCCCCTCCCCGCCATGAGCCAAGGCCCAACAACAAATCCGGCGCCCGCCCTGGCCCGCTTTGCGCCGGGCCTTTTGCTTTTGCGCGATTACCGGCGGGAATGGCTCTGGGCGGACCTGGTGGCGGGCATCAGCGTGTGCGTGGTCATGATCCCCTCGGTCATTGCCTACGCCGGTCTGCTGGGGCTGCCCCCGCAATATGGTTGCTATGCGGCCTTGGTTTCCCTGGTCGTCTATTGGTTCTTTGGCAGCTCGCGGCAAGTCATTGTCGGGCCGGACATCGCCATCAGTTTGCTTATCGCGGGCGCGGTGGGGCCGCTGGCCGGCGGCGACCCCGCCCGGGCCGCGGCCCTGGCCGGCGCGCTGGCGGTGTTGAGCGGGCTGCTGCTGGTTTTTGGCGCCTGGGCCAAAATCGGCGCGGTGGCCGATTTCTTTTCCAAACCGGTCCTGATCGGTTATATGACCGGCGCGGCCCTGATCCTGATGGCGTCGCAACTGGATAAACTGTTGGGCCTCACGCTCACGCACACCGACTTCTTCCCGCGCCTGGCGGAAATCTTCGGGAAGCTGGGGGAGACGCGCCCGTCCACGGCGGTGTTCGGGTTCAGCCTGCTGGCGTTGTTGCTGGGCCTGCGCCGGTTCGCGCCTAAAATTCCCCCCGCCCTGGTGGTGTGCGTTGTGGCCATCATCGCCTCGCTCGCGTTGGGTCTGGAAAACCGCGGCGTCACCGTGGTCGGCCAGCTCCCCCGCGGATTGCCTGCCTTCGACTTTCCTCAAATCGTTTGGAAGGATGCGCATACGCTGCTGCCGGCGGCCATCGGCATCGCTTTGCTGACCTACACGGAGGGAATCCTCCTGGCGCGGTCGTTCGCCGCGAAAAACGGCTACGAAGTCAACGGCAACCAGGAACTGGCCGCGCTGGGACTGGCTGACATCTTCAACGGATTTTTCCAGGGATTTGCCATCACGGGCAGTCAGGCGCGGACTGCCGTCAATGACGCGGCGGGAGCCAAGACCCAGGTGGCGGGCCTGGTCGCAGCCGTGACGCTGGCGCTCTTTCTCCTGTTCCTCACCCCGTTGATCGCGCGCCTGCCCATCGTCGCCCTGGCCGCGATTCTCGTTTACGGCGGCTCCAACTTGATCGAAATCGCGGACATGAAGCGTCTGTGCCGCTATTACCCCCGCTCCGCCGGGGTGGCGGCGGTGACGACCCTGGGCGTGCTGGCGGCCGGCGTGCTGCCGGGCATTCTGGTCGGGGTGAGCCTTTCCCTCATCGGGCTGATCGGCCGCATTTCCCATCCGCCGGACGCGGTCTTGCGCGAATTGCCGGGCCACGGCTTCCATGACGTTGGAGACGCCGCCACCGGGCAGACCATTCCCGGCCTCGTGGTGTATCGGTTTTATGCGCCGCTGCTGTTCTCCAATGCCGGCCACTTTGTCGAGCGCGTGCGAAAACTCATTGCCGACAGCCCTGCTCCGGTGGTCTGGTTTCTGCTGGACGCCCAGGCCATCACCGACATTGACGTGACGGCGGCGGAAGCGATCCATGCCTTGCACCAGGAACTCCAGGCCAGGGGAATCGCCTTAAAAATCGCGCATGCCAACCTCCCTTTGCTCTCCATTCTCCAACGGATCGGCCTGGCCAGCGAACTCCAGGAGGACAGTTTCTTCTCCTCGGTCCACGAATGCGTGACCGCCTTCCAGTCCCGCTCGGGCAATCCGCCGCCCTGAGAGTGCATGGAGGAGTGCCGAAACCTGAAGAAACTTTGTCACCTCTCCGGCCTTTTCAACCACGGTAATGGCGATATGATGCCAAGCCGAATGACACCGCCGGCCGCCAGCGCGGACGAGGATCTGGTCAACGCCAGCCTTTCAGGAAACCGCGAGGCCTTCGGACAAATCGTAACGCGCCACCAGGCGCTGGTCTGCTCGCTGGCTTACAGCGCCACCGGCAGTTTGACGCAGAGCGAGGACCTGGCGCAGGAGACCTTTCTCGCGGCGTGGAAGCATCTGGCCGAATTGCGCGAACCGGCCAAGCTGCGTTCCTGGCTTTGCGGCATCGCGCGAAATCTCATCCACAATTCCCTGCGAGCGCAGGGGCGGGAGCCGGGCCATCGCGCCGCGGCGCTGGAGGAGATTGCCGAGCCGCCTTCGCCGGAGCCGTCGCCCGGGGAGCGGGCCATCAGCCGGGAGGAGGCGGAAATCCTGTGGCGGGCGCTGGAGCGGATTCCACAAACGTACCGCGAACCGCTGGTGCTGTTCTATCGGGAATACCAATCGGTCGAGGCCGTCGCGCAAGAATTGGAGCTGACGGAAGAGGCGGTCCGGCAACGGCTGGCGCGCGGACGGAAACTTCTGCACGAGGAAGTCCTCGGGTTTGTCGAAGGCGCGCTGGAAAAGACGTCGCCGGACCGGCAATTCACGCTGGGTGTGCTGGCGGCGTTGCCGGTGCAGGCGGCCTCGGCCAAAGCCGCCGCCGCAGGCGCGAGCCTTGCCAAAGGCGTCACCGTGGCCAAAAGCGCCGCGACGCTCAGTTCGCTGGGCGGATTGCTGGCGATGGTGGGCGGCGCTGTCGTCAGTTGGCGGGCGCAAGCCGACGAGACCAAATCACCGCGCGAGCGGCGGTTCTTTCTCCAAATGGTTGGGGTTCGCCTGTTGACGGTGCTTCTGCTCGTCCTGGCGTATTATTTTGTTTTCGACAAAACTGCTTTATCCCATGCCCCATTTGCCCGCGACGTATTGACTTCCGCGTTCCTCTTCTCCTGCTGCGTTCTCGGAGTGGTTCTTTTCATTTTCAACAGTCATGGCAGGCAACAAATTCAGATCGAGGAAGGAACCTTTGATGAAACCGAATGGAATTTGCCCAGGAGAGAAACCGATTCCGCGGCGAAATCGCCCGGCACCAAATCAAACCCTGACTTGACAGCGTTGAAATTCATGGCCTTCGCCCTGGTCGTGACGGCGATCATGATAATCCAGTCACCGTGGAAACAGAATTTGGGTCAGGCCATGATTTGGTCGGCCGTGGCGGCGGTGGCATTGTTCCTGAGCTTCCGCTGCTGGCAAAATGGTCCCCGTTACTTGTCGCTGCGGTCTGGGTGGGTCGTGGCAGGTCCGATCGCGTTCGGCTTGATGACGCTTTTATCTTTCAATCTTCGCCAATACCGGGCGCAGGCGAGTTCGGCCATTGTCAGCGCCGCCTCGCCGGCCGAAGTGATTGCCTTCAACGTGGTTGTGGCCCTGGCCTACGCCCTGTTCACCGGGATTCTGGTATGGAAGCGCCAGGGTGAATTGCGCGCAAGCCGCTGAATCCATTGCCCTGGCGAAACGACCACCGTATCGCCGGCATTCTACAACAATTGCGGATTGCGGATTGCGGATTGCGGAGGCGAAACGACTACCATATCGCCGGCATTCCACAACGTGGACGCGCAGGTGAGCTTGCCGGCGGGGGTGGAAATGGAAACCGATCCAACCCGCGCCGCGCGAACTTGCCCTGCGCATCCGGCAGCCCGCCCAATGCCGCGCCCAGGGCTGCTCTAAGGTTGCCTCTGAACCACCCGGGGCATGGAAATTCAGCGGCTTTCTGCCCAACCCCGCTCGGGTGTGGTGTTGTCGCGGGGGTTGCCAACCCGCCCCCGACTCTTTATGCCGCCGGTGCGCACTTGGAGCAAACATCAAAACCCTGAATTACCAATGACAAATTTTCAATGGCAAATTTTCGATTTCCGGCCGCGAGTCACACCTCATGGGTTCTCAGGATTG
>JBEKIA010000048.1:0-29074 GCA_050011995.1 Verrucomicrobiota bacterium | reverse complement strand
CTCCTCGCGACGGCGTGGTTCTAACCGCCCATGGTGAAAGCCACAAGCCTGACGGGAAAAGCGCCAGGCTCTATGGGTTTTTGGACGGTCGCGTCCTGGAAGTAGTGCTGGACGAAAGCAACGACTATATCGCTTGGGAAAAGCAGAACTTGAATATGTCGCCGTCCGGTCGCCAATAGCCTGCGGCTGACCTATTTGGGTTAAGGTTCCTCAATCTGATGCTTACTATTTACACTTTTTTGGGAGCCGGTGTCGGTCCTGACGCCTCCAATTCAAGGCGTCTCCACTCCGCTCCGTTTCAGCGCCGCCAGTGAAATGAGAGTCCGGCGCTCATAGAGCGCCGCTACAGGGATGCCGAAGCCAGGTTCCCGGTGGCGGTAATTGAACGGCAGCCGCAGTGTCATATTGTCCCATAAGAACTGCGACAGCCGTTTTTCATAAGAGACATAATGGCGCTATGTGAGGTTTTGTGTAGATTGCGAGAATAATACTTAAGTGGCTTGTAATGAACATATTATGAAACTCCAACCACGGCAAACAATTCTTTGGCATGGTATAGGCTATGAATGGATGTGATTGCAACGATGGTTGAGTTTGAAACTGAAAACAAGAAAGCAGAAAGGATTCATTTATGACACTAACAAGATGGCAACGACCTGATGGATATGGCTTGGCACAGTTGCACCGGAGTTTGTCTCCCCAAGAAGGCTTGAGCCGGCTGTTCCAATCATTCGCCAGCGCTCTGGAATCCCCGTCGGACGCCGGCCTGGAAACGCAATTCCCCGGCGGAGGGTTTCCGGCGGTGGATATGCATGACGGCAAAGACGCTTTGACGGTGAAGGCCGAGCTTCCCGGGATGAAGAAGGAGGAGATTGACATTTCATTGGAAGGCGGCGTCCTGACCCTGTCCGGCGAGCGCAAAGGCGGCTGCGAAAGCGAGAGCGGCGGCGCGTCGCATTGCGAGAGATGGTTTGGCCGCTTCCAGCGGAGCATCAGCCTGCCTTACAAGGTGGATACCAAGAACATCAAGGCCTCCTACACCGATGGGGTCCTGACCGTCACGCTGGCCAAGGCGGAAGAGGCCAGGGCGAAAAAAATCAAAGTCCAATTCAATTAACGCGATTTTAGCGGATCGCGCGCCGGCGGCGGGCCAAAGCCCCGCGCCGGCCCAGTCAACAAAAAAAGGAAATACTACTATGAACACAGTTGTCAATAATTTGGAAAAGGCGGCCCCGGCCCAGCCCGCCGCCGTCGAGTGCCAGTGCGAGCGCGAATACTTGCGCCCGGTGGTGAATATCTACCAGACCCCGGAAGGTTACGTGCTGGAAGCGGAGTTGCCCGGCGTCAACAAAGACGGGGTCAGCGTCCAATTGGAAGGGAACGTTCTGACGGTGGAAGGCCGGCGTTCGGCGCCAGCCCTGCCGGAGACGGAGTTGTTTTATCGGGAATCCAGCGCGGCCGATTTCCGGCGGGTCTTCGAAGTGGACCCGGCGATTGAGGCGGCGAAAATCAGCGCCCGGATGGAGCAAGGCATCCTGACGCTCACTCTGCCCAAGGCGGAAGCGGCCAAGCCGCGCAAAATCGCCGTCGCGTAAAGCGCCAGGCCGTCAGTGGGGAGCAGAAAGCGCGAACCCGGCACGCCCCCGCGTGTCCGAGGCTCGCGCTTTTTTTGTAATGCGTCAGTCATGGACGGTATGGCGAGACTCTGTCGAGCCGAAACTCGATTTCCTGGGAAGAAGTCACGGCTCGACAGAGTCTCGCCCTACCTTTTTCCCCTCCGTCACTGACGCATCACCGGCTTTTTTATATGCCCGCTTGTTTTTTTGGTGAAAGGTGGGATAGTAACGATTTTGTAACATGAAAACCGGCCTGGTCATAAGCGAGGATGTTGAGTTTCGCCGCGCCGTGGCTTCCTGGTTGAAGGAACGGCATTGGACGGTTCTCGAAGCCCGGGACCGCGAGGCGGGCCTGAAACTTTCCCAGAAACATCCTCCGCAACTGGTCCTGTGCGATCTGCTCAGACCTCGAGACCACGGCTTCCAATTCTGCCGCGAAATGCTCCAACTCCAGGACCCGGCCAATCCCTGCCTCATGATCGCCACCGGCGACAGCGGCGCTCCCGATCACTTTCAGTCCCTGGAAGCCGGGGCCGACGAATACCTGGCGCAGCCGCTGGACTTTGAAAAGTTATCCGCCATTTTGGCGCGCCGATCCGGCCCGCCCCCCGCCGCCGCCGCGTCCGGTCCGGCGCCTGGCGGGACCCGGCTTAAATTCTGGGGCGTGCGCGGCTCCATCCCGGCGCCCGGCGCGGAAACGGCGTATTACGGGGGCAACACGTCGTGCGTGGAGTTGCGGGTGGGGAACGACATCATCATCCTGGACTCTGGCACCGGCATCCGGCCGCTGGGCCGGGCGCTGGTGGCGGAGTTTAAAGACCGGCCCATTCATCTGAACCTGCTCATCACCCACACCCATTGGGACCACATCCAGGGATTCCCTTTTTTCATGCCGGCCTACGATCCGAGGAACCGGATCACCGTGG
Source organism: Verrucomicrobiota bacterium (assembly GCA_050011995.1). GTDB lineage: Bacteria > Verrucomicrobiota > Verrucomicrobiia > Limisphaerales > Palsa-1400 > JBEKOF01. The sequence continues at coordinate 26,532 of JBEKIA010000048.1, read as the reverse complement.
TGGGTTTCGAGGGGGCGCGCCAGGGTTTGCAGAGCACACTGTCGAGCCAGATGGAAAGCCCGTACTTCCCGATCACGATGCATCAAATGCCCGGGCACGTTTTGATCGAGGAATTCCAGGGGCTTGACTTCCAAGCCGGCGCGGTGCCCGTGCGCGCGCAGTTCCTCAATCATCCCGGGGCCTGCACCGGCTACCGGCTGGCCACCCCCGGCGGCGACATCTCTTATCTGCCCGACGTGGAACTGTGCCAGCGCCTGCGGGCCAATCCGGACGCCGCCCAGAGCCGCCTGGATACGGAAACGCCCCAGATCGCCGGCGAGCACGACCGCAAAATCATCGAATTCATCCGCGACTCCGAAGTGCTCATCTTGGACGCGCAATTCACCGCTGGCGAGTATCAGGAACACGTCGGCTGGGGCCACAGTTGCGCGGAAGACACCGTGGCCTTCGCGCTGCGGGCCAAAGTCAAGCGCCTGTTCCTCTTTCATCATGATCCCGAACACAGCGACGAGCAGATTTCGCGCATGGTGGCGCGCGGGCGGCAAATCGCCGCCCGGCACAATTCGCCGCTGCGGGTCGAAGCGGCCCGCGAAGGGCTGGAATTGGTGCTGGATGCCGCCGCCAAAAGGCTTTAATCTCTCCTCGCGCAACCCATCGCCGTGGAACGCGGATGGCGGGGAGCGCCCGCGCCCCGCGCATGAAGACCGCCTTGCTTATAGATGAGGACCGGATGGTTCGTGAATCGCTTGCCCGGTGGCTGCGCCAGGCCGGGCTGGCGGTGATCGAAGCCGCCGACGGGGAAACGGGCCGCGAACTGGCCCTGACCCACAAACCGGACCTCATCCTCTGCGATCAACTGGCCCCCCGCTGCAACGGTTTCCAACTGTGCCGTTTTCTGCGCGCGCAGCCGGGGCCGCATTCCCGCGCCCGGTTCGTCCTGACCGGCAGCAGCGCCTACGGCGCGGACCGCCAGGGGGCCGTCGAAGCCGGGGCGGACGAACACCTCGTCAAACCTATTTCAGAGCAGGACCTGGCGCGCCTGCTGGGAATCTTCCGCGGCGAGGGCAACACCACCCTCGCCGCGCTGCCGCGATCAGCCAGGAAAGGCCCCGGCCCGTCCGCCCCTTCCGGCGGCGGCTCCATTCCCCCCGGGCCGGCGCGCGTCCGTTTCTGGGGCGTGCGCGGCTCCCTGCCCACCCCCGGGCCGTCCACCGTCCATTATGGCGGCAACACCTCGTGCGTCGAAGTGCGCGCCGACGGGGAGTTGATTATACTGGACGCCGGGACCGGCCTGCGCGGACTGGGCCTGAGCCTGGCCGCGGAATTCAAGGGCGCGCCCCTGGCCATGACGCTGCTGATCAGCCACACCCATTGGGACCACATCCAGGGGCTGCCGTTTTTTGACGCCGCCTACAATCCGGCCAACCAACTGCGCATCCTGGGCTACGAAGGCGCCCAGGCCGGCCTCCACGCCGTCCTTTCCAGCCAGATGGAAAGCCCCTATTTCCCCGTCGGGTTCCAGCAGATGCCCGGTCGCATCACGATCGAGGAGCTGAAGGACGACGCCTTTTGCATCGGCCCCGTCGAGGTCAAGACTATTTTCCTCAACCATCCCGGCGTCTGCGTCGGCTACCGCCTCAACACCAGCGGCGGGGCCGTCGCCTACCTGCCCGACAACGAGCCGTACCAGCGCTACAAATTCCACACCGGCCAGCCGGAAATAGCCGGCTCGACCGAATTCCTCCGCTACGCCCAACGGATGGACGAGCGGCTGGCGGACTTCGTGCGGGGAGCGGAGGTCCTGATACTTGACTCACAATACGATCTGGAGGAGTACCAGTCCCGCGTCGGCTGGGGCCACGGCTGCGTGGACGATGCGGTCGCCCTGGCCTTGCAGGCGGACGTCAAGCGCCTTTATCTGTTTCATCACGATCCCTCGCACAACGACGAAAAGATCACGCGGATGGCCGAATGGGGCCGGGCCTTCGTGGCCGCCCTGCACGAATCCTTGCAAGTGGACGCCGCCCGCGAGGGCCTGGAAGTCGTCCTGCCGCCCGCGCCCAAGTGAGGCGGCCAGACCCAGACCGGAACGCCGGTTTTCATTGCCAGACCGCCTCCGGCTGTTTATTTGATGGAGGATGAAAGCTGTGATTCTGGCGGCCGGCAAAGGAACGCGCATGGGCGGGTTGACCACCCAACTGCCCAAACCCATGCTCCGCGTCCAGGGCAAACCGATCCTGGAACACATTCTGGCCGGCCTGATTTCCGCCGGCATCGGCGATTTCTTCATCGTCACCGGCTGGCGCGGCGAGGTCATCGAAGAGTATTTCGGCGGCGGAAAACCCTGGAATGTCAAGATCTCCTTTGGCCGCCAGGCGGTGCAGGACGGCACCGGCAAGGCGCCGGAAGTCGCCAGGGAATTTGTCGGCGCCGGGGATTTTGTCCTGACCTACGGCGACATTTTGGTTCCGCCCCACACCTATCGGGACATGTTGCGCCGTTACGGGGCCGGCGATTATGCCGGCCTGGTCACCTGCACGGGGAGCGAGGACGTCACCCTGGGCGGCCTGTTTTTCTTCGACTCCGAGTTCTGTCTGGAAAAACTGGTCGAGAAACCCACGGCCGCCCAGTTGGACCAGTTGCGGCGCGAAGGGCGGCTTCGTCCGGGCGGCCCCGTGTGGTACAACGCGGGCCTCTACATTTTCCGGCCGCTCCTGTTCGACTTCACCGCCAGACTGGAAAAATCCGCGCGCGGCGAGTACGAATTGACCGACGCCCTGAGCGCGCTGCTGGCCGCCGGACACCGGCTGGCCGGGCTGGAAATCCAGGGCGGCTGGGTGGACGTGCGCGACCCCAAGATCCTGGCCGCCTTGGAGCAAGGCCAACCATTGGCCCAACCTGTGAAATGAGCCGGCCCTTGAGCATCCATCAACCCGGCCCGATTTTTGGAGTTTCCATTTGCCGCGCCGGCAGGCAGAATGAAGGAGAACAAGATGATCCATGCCGTGCAGAAGACCTGGAAGCAGATGACGCCCGCCGCGCCAGCGCGGGCGCTGGCCCTTCCGCCCGGCCCAGGAGAAAGGGCGCCGGCGCGGCGCGCCCTGGAGGCCGCCGCCAACCCCGGTTCATCCGCGCCGGCCTCGTCCGCAACGTCCGCAGCGTCCGCAACCACCACAATCTTCATCTGACAGAGCACCCTCAATTCGCGTTTCATGAACCCGTCAAAACCCAACACCAGCAATGCCACCATCCTTCGATGGGTGGATGAAATGGCCCAACTTTGCCAGCCGGACCAGATTTTCTGGTGCGATGGCTCCGCCGCGGAAAAAGAAGTGTTGACCCAGGAAGCCGTGGCGCAAGGGGTTTTGATCCAGCTCAACCAGGAAAAGCTGCCCGGCTGCTATTATCACCGCTCGGATCCGCTGGATGTCTCGCGCAGCGAGGACTGCACGTTTCTTTGCACGGAAACGGCGGAGGAGGCGGGGCCGACCAATAATTGGGTGGCGCCGGCGGAGATGTACCGCAAGCTCAAGAGCCTCTGCGCCGGAGCCATGCGGGGCCGCACCCTCTACGTCATTCCCTATCTGATGGGGCCGCCCGGCTCGCCGCTCAACAAAGTGGGCATTGAGGTGACGGACTCGATCTATGTGGCGTTGACGATGAGAATCGTCTCGCGCATGGGGCAGGTGGCTTACGAGCATTTGGGGGCGGGGGAAGATTTCAACCGGGGCTTGCATTGCATGTTGGACCTCAATCCCGGCCACCGCCACATCGCCCATTTTCCGCAGGACAACGCCATCATCTCCACCTCCTCCAACTACGGGGGCAATGTGCTGCTGGGCAAGAAATGTCTCTCCTTGCGCATCGGCTCCTTCCTGGCCCAAAAGGAGGGCTGGCTGGCCGAGCACATGCTCATCCTCAGCGTCCAGTCGCCCGAGGGCGAAAAAGCGTACCTGGCGGGCGCCTTTCCCAGCGCCTGCGGCAAGACCAACCTGGCCATGCTGGTTCCCCCGCCGCATTTCGCCGGCTGGAAAATTCAAACCCTGGGCGACGACATCGCCTGGCTGAAACCCGGCCCCGACGGCCGCCTCTACGCCATCAATCCGGAAAACGGCTATTTCGGCGTCTGCCCCGGAACGAATATGGAGTCCAACCCCAACGCCATGGCCACCATATCCCACGACACCATTTATACCAACGTGGCCTTGACCCCCGACCTGGATGTGTGGTGGGAAGGCAAGACCAAGGAGCCGCCGCCGCAATTAACCGATTGGAAGGGAGAGCGCTGGACGCCGGAATCCAAAACGCGCGCCGCGCACCCCAACAGCCGTTTCGCCACGCCCATGACCAACAACCCGGCCTTTGCCCCCGAGGCCAACGATCCCAACGGCGTGCCCATTAGCGCGATTATCTTTGGCTGCCGCCGCGCCAACACCATTCCCCTGATCTACCAGTCCTTCAACTGGATTCACGGCGTTTTCGTGGGAGCGACCTTGAGTTCCGAGACCACCGCCGCCGCCACCGGCGCGGTCGGCCGGCTGCGCCGCGATCCCATGGCCATGCTCCCCTTTTGCGGCTACAACATGGGCCATTATTTCCGCCACTGGCTCCAGTTGCGAAAAAAGCTTTTGATCCCGCCCCGCATCTTTCACGTCAACTGGTTTCGGCGCGATGAAAACGGGCAGTTCCTTTGGCCGGGATTTGGCGAGAACATGCGCGTCCTCAAATGGATTATGGACCGTTGCCACGGGCGGGCCGAAGCCCACGAAACCCCCATCGGCTGGCTCCCCGATCCGCGCGACTTTGAGCTGGGCGGAATGAAAGATTTCGACGCCGCCAATCTGGCCAAAGTCGAGCAGATCAACCTGGAGGAATGGCGCCGGGAGGCGCGCCTCAACGGCGAGTTGCCCTTCAGTCTCGGCGCGGACGTTCCCGAAGAGCTGGCCCGGGAGCACGAACTGCTCCTGGCGCGGTTGTGATTTCCCCGCCGGAGACATGAAAATCGGTTTATTAGGCGGGTCGTTTGACCCGGTGCATCTGGGGCATCTGTTGGTGGCGCGGGCGGCGCGGGAAGAGCTGGGCCTGGACTGGGTCTGTTTTATTCCGGCGGCGCAATCGCCCTTCAAACCGGGAACGTCCCCCGCGCCCGCCCCGGAACGGTTGCGCTTGTTGCGGCTGGCGCTCGCCGGCGAAACGGAGTGCGAAATTGATGATCTGGAAATCCGGCGCGGCGGCGTCTCCTACACGGTGGACACGCTGCGGCATTACGCCGGAAAATTCCCCGGGGCGGAACTGTTCTATCTGATCGGCGCGGACCAGGCGGCGCAGTTGCCGCAATGGCGGGAAGCGGGGGAACTGGCCCGCCTGGCGCAGTTTATCGTCGCGCCGCGCCAGGGCGAAAAGCCGGCGGCGCTTCCCGCGCCGTTTCGCGGACGGGCCTTGCGCGGGTTTCCGCTGGCGGTGTCGTCCTCGGAGATCCGGGCGCGGGTCAAGGCGGGGCTGCCGGTCACGCGCCTGACGCCGGGGGCGGTGGCGGAGGCGATTGCCAATAATCGGCTTTATCTTTGAGCGCCATGGGGTATGGTGAGCGCCGAAAATGGAATCCAAGAAACTGGCGCTACTCTGCCGCGGCCTGGCCGAAAATAAAAAGGCCGAAAACACCGTCATCCTTGATGTCCGGAATCTTTCCTCGATCACCGATTATTTCGTCATCACCTCGGGCGCGACCGAGCCGCACCTGCGGGCCATTGTCAATGAAATCACCGGCCGCCTGCGGGAGGACCACGCCCTGTCCCCGCGCGCAGTGGACGGGGAGGCGAACGCGCCGTGGCAGGTGATGGACTACTTTGATGTGATTGTGCATGTCATGCGGACGGATGTGCGGGAAAAGTACGACCTGGAAGGGCTGTGGGGCGATGCCGGCAAGGTCGCGCCCCGGCGGCCGAAACCGCGCCCGGGCAGGGGGAAGGCCGGGGCCGGCGCGGCGGCCCGGGGAAAAGCCGGGGCCAACAGGAAGGCGAAGACGGCCGCGCCGCCTTCTATTTATAATTGACAAATTCGGGTGGCGCGTCCCGCCGCGGGGAGCGCGGCGGACGGGCGCGGGCGGCCCGGACTACTGCTGCGTCTCTTCCTTGGCCGGAATTTCCGCCGCGGCCCTCACCATCTCACCCAGGACCTTGCTGAACTCGTCCAGGCCCGTGGAAGGAATGATGACGTTGTCCCGGCGGCCGTTGACGTCTTCGGTGATGCGCAGGAACCGGCCGCGGGGATTTTCCTTGAGGGTAAAGATGAAGGTCTTGCGCTCGATCTGGATTTTTTCCGTTTTTAGAGTGTCCTCGTTGACGGGGGGACGGGGAGGACCGGCGCTGTAGGACCGGTATCCTTGGGGAGATGGGCGTTCGTTTGAGATCATAACGGTTTTTGTTTCGCTGTCTGTCTGTCTGTCTTCTGCGCCCGCAAGCGACGCGCTCCAATGTCAATTTTTCTACTCGCTGTGGTTCCTGAGCCACATCTGTACATTACACTGCATTTTTTCAATTTCAATGGCGATGTCAACCACGGACTTTGTCCAGGTTCAAGGTTCCGAACCGCGCGTGTTCGCCCGACCGGCTCACACGCCAGAGGTACATCAGAAGCCCGCCAACCGCCACCAGATTGCCACATTCCGCAACCCCATGCCAAGCACGAAATGCGCGGTCTGCCTGGTCGCGGGCGGGCTGGGTGGCGCCGTAATACTTGAGATGATGCAAGTCGTTGAGTTTGGGCTGCATCCACAACCCGCCGGCCAGGGCCAGCCCCATCAGCAGCGCCAGGATGCCCAGGTTGCGCTGCCAGAGCGGCTTGCCGCAGCAGACCCATTCCAGCATCAAATGCGCCAGGCCGATGGTCCCGCAGCAGTACTGCAGGATGAAAAAGCGGGCCAGAACCGTCTGCGCGGCCCATCCCACGACCAGAGGCCCGGCCGGGCCGATTTTGGTCTTGAGTTCGTCGGAAAAAACGGCGGGCAAACCGATGATGAGAAAAACGGACGCGCCCAGCCACACGGCCGCATTGAGAATGCCCAGATATCGCAAAAAAGCTGTCACCGAGCCAGTGTAGAGGGAGCGCGCGGAAAGTTCAACCGCGATTGGAGCAGTTCGGCCGCGCGGGGCTCATCTCACGTTCGTCGAGATTTTCATTTCACGGAATACCCGGAAGAAGCCGGCCCCAAGCCAACGGAGCGCGATCTGAAGTTTTTTCTCGACAGGCAGGTCCGGGCTGTTATCATGCTCCTATCCGCATCGCCCACTTTCGATGCGGATAGGAGCGGATTGATTTAATCCGCCTGTTTTCCCGGCCTTTCGCGGGTCGCGTCTTGCTTTTATCGAGAGGATTGTTCGGAAATCTTCTTTCCTCCGGGCTGCATTTTGAATAATTGTCTTCCCCCCCAGCCGAGCCAAGAGGCAGGCTCGACAAAGGCGGGACGCGCCCGGCCGCGCGCCGGCGCGTCCCGCCTTTGTCGAGCAATGCCTTCATTCCATGAGCCGGCTTTCGGCAGAAAGCCGCCCTTTTCCCGAACGAACCAACCTCCTGCGCGCCCGTCCCGGCGGTGAATAAAGTGGCAGCATCTTTTAATAATCCGGGCGTGACGCGACGCCGCCAAAGGTGTTTTTCTTGTAGCCCCATGAGTGAAGCCATTCTCGAACAGCAACCGGCCGCGGCGGATTTGCAAAAATCCCGGCCCCGCCAGCCCGGCAATTCCGCCACCGCCAACACGCCCAAATTAGACCGCCTCCCGCCCAGTTCCACCGAGGCCGAACAAGGGGTGCTGGGCTGCGTCCTCCTCTCCCCCAACGATTGCATGGGCGAGTGCATCGAAAAACTCAAGGCCGGCCCGGAGGTCTTTTACGACCTGCGCCACCAGACCCTTTTCCAAACGCTCACGGAAATGTACGACCAGCGCGCCGGCATTGATCTGATCACCCTCCAGCAGCGCCTCAAAGACCGCCAGCAATTGGACGGCGTGGGCGGCCTGGCCTACCTGGCCTCCCTCCCCGACGCCGTCCCCACCGCCGCCGGGCTGGACTACTACCTGGACATCGTGCTGGAGAAATACCTCCTGCGCAAGATGATCCAGACCTGCGCCTCCATTACCAGCCGGGTCTATGAGCACGAAGGCGAAGTGGACGCGCTGCTGGATGAGGTGGAGCGCGACATTTTCCGCATCTGCGAAGAGCGGGTGACCGGCGCCAACCCCGCCATCCGCGACCTGGTTCACAAAGCCATTTCCACCATCGAGGAATATCACAAGAACCAGGGCATGCTCACCGGCATCGGCACCGGTTTCGTGGATTTCGACAAAATGACCACCGGCCTGCACGAAGGGGAAATGATCGTCATCGCCGCCCGGCCCTCGGTGGGCAAGACCTCCCTCGCCATGAACATCGCCGAGCATGTCGCCCTGGAGCTGAAAATCCCCACCGGGGTCTTCAGCCTGGAAATGACCGCCGATCAGCTCGTCCTCCGCATGCTCTGCTCCCGCTCCCGCGTCAACCTCCGCAGCATCCGCGACGGCTTCCTGGCCGAGCGCGATTTCCCCAAACTGACCGGCGCCGCCGGCAAGCTGGCCGCCGCCCCCCTGATCGTGGACGACACCTCCGCCCTTTCCATTTTGCAGTTGCGCGCCCGCGCCCGGCGCCTGAAACAACAGCACGGCATCAAGTTATTTGTCATTGACTACTTGCAACTGCTCCATTCTACTTCGCGCAAAGCGGACAATCGCCAGCAGGAGATCGCGGACATCTCCGGAGGCATCAAGGCCCTGGCGAAGGAACTGGCGGTGCCCATCATCGTGCTCAGCCAGCTCAACCGCGAACTGGAAAAACGCGGGCCGGGCGAGCGCCCGCGCTTGTCGGATTTGCGCGAATCAGGAGCCATTGAACAAGACGCCGATTTGGTGGGATTGCTTTATCGAGAGTCAAAATCCAAAGAGGGAGAAGACGACGGCAACGAAGCCGAACAAGACGCCATTCCCATGAAACTTTATATCGCCAAACAACGCAACGGCCCCACCGGAGATGTGGACCTGACTTTCCTCAAGAGCTACACCCGCTTCGAAAGCGCCGCCAAGGTCGCCCTGGAAGATGTGCCCGCCGATTCCTAGATGAACCCTACCCTGATGAACCTGTTTGTTCCCGCCCGCCGCCTTTTGGGGGTCCTGCTCCTGGCCCTGCCCCTGCTGGCCCGCGCCCAAGCGCCGGTGCTGATCCATAAAATCTACATCCGGCACACCGGACCCCCCGCCGTCAGCGACGCCTTCCTTCTGGCCAACATCCGCAGCAAGGAGGGCGAGCGGCTCCTCGATGCCACCATCGAGGAAGACCAGCAAAGCCTCTACGCCACCGGCTTCTTCCACAATGTCCAGGTTTACCAAACCAACACCCCCTTGGGCATTGACCTGACTTACCAGGTGCAGGGCGAACCCATCGTCACCGCCATCAAGATCACCGGCAACAAAAAACTCAGCCTGCACAAACTCCAGAAGAAGCTCACCTGCAAGACCGGCCAGCCCCTGGACCCGCTCAAGCTTTTCAAAAACGGCCAGGACATGCAGGAGCTTTACCAAAAAGCCGGCTACCAGGACACCACCGTCGAAGTGCTCCCTCCCGCCATTGATGAAGCCGCCGGGCGCGCCACCGTCACCATCCAGATTCACGAAACGGAAAAAGTCAGGGTCACCGACGTCGTCTTCGACGGCGCCGTGGCCAAGACCCAAAAACAACTGCGCAAAGTCCTCAAAACCCGGCGCCATTGGATGTGGTCCTGGCTGACCGGCACCGGCGTGTTGAAAAAGGACGAGTTCGAGGACGACATGGACCGCCTGCTCGAGTATTACCAGAACGACGGCTATATTGATTTTGCCATCCTCGACAAGAAATTCGATTACACCACCCCGAACCGAATGATCATCCACATCGTCATCTCGGAAGGGCGGCAATACAAAGTGGGCGCCGTCACCATCACGGGGAACACCCTCTTTTCGACCAACGATTTCCTCAAAGGAAAGAAGATCAGCGGCAAGCTGATGGTCCTGACCAACGTTCCCGGCGCCATTTTCAAGCCGGCCGCCTTCGATGGGGACGTGGAAACCATTCGCGACATGTACGGCTCCAAAGGCCTGCTCTCCCCCGCTCAAAACGGCAACACCCTCGTCCAGGCCGCCCGCACCGCCAACGCCGCCAACGGCACCATGGACGTGGCCTTCAACATCAAGGAAGGCGACACCAACTACATCGAAAAAATTGAAATCAAGGGCAACGAGAAAACCAAGGACCGCGTCATCCGCCGCGAACTGGCCGTCTATCCCGGCGAAGTCTATAACATGGCCAACGTGAAAATCAGCAAGCAGATTCTCGAACAAATGGATTACTTCTCCAAAGTGGACGCCACGGCTGAAGAAACCGATATTGTCAACCGCAAGAACCTGGTCCTCGCCCTCCAGGAACAAAGCATGAGCACCGCCAGCGTCGGCGCGGGCTTCAGCTCGGTGGAAAGCATCGTCGGCATGGCCGAAATCAAAATGAAGAACTTCGATCTTTTCAATCCCCCCACTTTCACGGGCGCCGGCCAGAAACTCCAGCTCATCGCCACCGTCGGTTCGATCTACCAGGATTACGAAATCAACTTCATCGAGCCTTATTTCCTGGGCCGGCGGCTCGCCCTGGGAGTGGACCTCTTCCACCGGGAGGAGGATTACGACAGCTTGAACAGCATGTACGATGAAACCTTCGACGGCGGCACCTTCAGTCTGACCCAACCGCTGGGGCCCCATTTCAAGGGCAGCGTCAGTTACACCCCCCAGGACGTCCACATCGCCATGAACTCGGGCTTCCACACCAACTCCACCACCAGCACCGTCTTCACCACCAATGCCTCCACCGGCCTGGTCACCAGCTCCAACAGCGTCACCGGGGGCAACATCTCCACCAACATTTACGACGAGCACGGCACCTACTTCGAAAACAAGTTCGGCTTTACCCTGGACTATGACACCCGCGCCCAACTGCGCGATCCGGACCGCGGCCAGCGCTCCGAATTGATCGCCCAAATCGCCACCCCGCCCGGCGACACCGACCTTTACAAACTGGAAATGCGTTCCAGTTGGTTCTTCAAAGGCTTCACCCAGGGCCACATCCTCCAACTCGACGCCCGCACCGGCGTGGTGGACACCTACGGCGGCACCTCGAGGGTCCCCATCTTCGAACGCTGGTTCCTGGGCGGCCTGGGTTCCCTCCGCGGTTATCGCTACCACCAAATCGGGCCTTCGGACCCCTACGGAGAACCGCTCGGCGGCGACACTTACTTCTTCGGCGACGCCGAATACAGCATTCCCCTCGCCAAAATCCTCCGCCTCGTCTGGTTCTACGACATCGGAAACGTCTTTGCCGAGCCTTACAGCTTCAAGCTGACCGAGTCCCAGACCCATTTTTACAGCGACGACGTGGGCATCGGCTTGATCATCAACCTGCCCTTCGGCGGGCCGGGGGGCGTCCCGCTTCGCATTGACTACGGCATTCCCATCACCCACGACGCCAACCTCGGATCCGCCGGGCGCGTTCAGATCGGCGTCAACTTCCTCCGCGGGTTCTAACTTTTTATGAAGAACAAAATTCAATCCACCCTGCTCGCCCTGGCGCTTTTCGCCTTTGGCGCCAGCGGCCTTGCCGCCGACTTCAAAATCGCCACCGTTGATTTGCGCAAAGTCTTCGACTCCTATTACAAAACCATCCAGGCCAGCAAAGCCAACTCCAACAACATCGTGGAGCGCGACAAGCAACTCAACGATATGATTGGCGAACGCAAAAAGCGCGAGGATGACTGGAGGCAGGCGGTGGACAAGGCCAACAACATGGAAATCACCCCCGAAAAGCGCGCCCAGTACAAGAAAGACGCCGATGACATCGCCCTTGAAATCCAAATCCGGACCGAAACCATCTCCAACACCTACACCCGCACAGAACTCAAACGGCGCGACGACATGGTCCAGCACGTCAGCGACCTCACCACCGAAATTACCAACGTCATGAGCGCCATGGCCAAAAAGCAGGGCTACACCCTCGTCCTGGACCGCACCGCCGTGACCATGACCGGCAATCCCCTGGTTCTTTTCACCAGCGGAGAAAACGACCTGACCGAGGCTCTCATCAAGGAACTCAATTCCACCGCCTCGGCCCTGCCGCCTCCTGAAACCACCAACTCCGCCGTCACGCCCCGTCCGCCCGCTTCCGTCCCCAAGCCCCCGCCTGCCACGCCCCCTCCCAAATGATCCCCGGAACTGAACCATGTCACCGGATCGTCTCACCATCAAAGCCCAGGAAGCGCTTCAACAAGCCCGGCAAATCGCCCGGCGCAACTCCAATCAGGAAGTGGACACCGTCCACCTCCTGACCGCCTTGCTCGAGCAAAATGAAAGCCTGGTTCCCGCCCTCCTGGAAAAACTCGGCCTCCCCGTCCCCGGCCTGGCCGCCGCCGTCCAGGGCGAAATAGACCGCAAACCCAAAGTCCGCGGCGCCCCATCCGCCGATCTGTTCCTCAGCCCGGCTTTGAAAAAAACACTCGATGCCGCCGCCACCCAGGCTGCCCAGCTCCACGACGAATACGTCAGCGCCGAACACCTTCTTCTCGGCCTCCTCGAACAGGCCGAACCGCCTTTGCAAAAGGTTTTCCGCGCCTCCGGCCTGACCCGCGACGCCCTCTTGAAAGCGCTGGCCGATTTGCGCGGCAACCAGCGCGTCACCGACCCCAACCCCGAAGACAAATTCCAGGCCCTGGAAAAATATGGCCGCGATCTCACCGCCCTGGCCCGCGCCGGCAAAATTGACCCCGTCATCGGCCGCAACGAGGAAATCCGCCGCGTCATGCAAGTCCTTTCCCGCCGCACCAAGAACAATCCCGTCCTCATCGGCGAGCCGGGCACGGGCAAAACCGCCATCGTCGAAGGCCTGGCCCGCCGCATCGTCAGCGGCGACGTGCCCGAATCGCTCAAAAACAAAAAACTCGTCGCCCTGGACCTGGGCGCCATGATCGCCGGCGCCAAATTCCGCGGCGAATTTGAAGACCGCCTCAAGGCCTTCCTCAAGGAAGTCACCGCCAGCCAGGGCCGCGTCCTGCTTTTCATTGACGAACTCCACACCATCGTCGGCGCGGGCGCGGCCGAAGGGGCCGCCGACGCCGCCAACATGCTCAAGCCGCCCCTGGCCCGCGGCGAATTGCGCTGCGTCGGCGCCACCACCCTGGATGAATACCGCAAACACATCGAAAAGGACCCCGCCCTCGAACGCCGTTTCCAGCCCATTTACGTCTCCGAGCCGAGCGTCGAGGAAACCGTCGCCATCCTTCGCGGCCTCAAGGAACGTTACGAAATCCACCACGGCGTCCGCATCCAGGATGCCGCCCTGGTCGCCGCCGCCACCCTTTCCCATCGTTACATCTCCGGCCGTTTCCTGCCCGACAAGGCGGTGGACCTGATGGACGAAGCCGCCTCCCGCCTCCGCATGGAGCAGGATTCCATGCCCGCCGAGCTGGATCAATTGGAGCGCCAAATCATGCAGTTGGAAATCGAGCAGAACGCCCTCCGCAAGGAAAAGGACGACGCCTCCCGCGAACGCCTCCAAAAAATCGAGCGCGACCTGGCCAATCTCAAGGAAAAAGCCGCCGCCTTCAAAGCCGCCTGGCAAAACGAAAAAGCCGCCATCAACGCCATCTCCATCCTCAACGGCCAGTTGGAGGAAGCACGTCAACAACAGGAATCCGCCCAGCGCGCCGGCGACCTCAACCTCGCCTCCCAAATCCAATATGGCCGCATCCCCGATCTCCGCCGCAAGCTCGACGCCGCCCAGAAGGACTTCGCCGGCCGCCAGGGCGCCCGCCTCCTCAGCGAGGAGGTCACGCCGGAGGACATCGCCCGCGTCGTCGCCGCCTGGAGCGGCGTCCCGGTCAGCCGCCTGCTGGAGGGCGAGCGCGAAAAACTCCTCCAGATGGAGCAGCGCCTCAGCCGGCGCGTCGTCGGCCAGGCCGAGGCCATTGCCGCCGTGGCCAACGCCGTCCGCCGCGCCCGCGGCGGCTTGCAGGACCCCAACCGTCCCCTCGGCTCCTTCATTTTCCTCGGCCCCACCGGCGTCGGCAAAACCGAGCTGGCCCGCGCCCTGGCCGAATTTCTATTTGACGATGAAAACGCCATGATCCGCATTGACATGAGCGAATACATGGAGCGCCACTCCGTGGCCCGCCTCCTGGGCGCGCCCCCCGGATACGTCGGCTACGAGGAAGGCGGCCAACTCAGCGAAGCCGTCCGCCGCCGCCCTTACAGCGTCGTCCTCTTCGACGAAATCGAAAAAGCCCACGCCGATGTCTTCAATGTCCTCCTCCAGGTTCTGGACGACGGCCGCCTGACCGACGGCCAGGGCCGCACCGTGGATTTCAAGAACGCGCTCATCATCATGACCAGCAACGTCGGCTCCCCCATCATCCAGGAGTTCTTCTCCGCCGAAACCGGCCCCCCCGGCCGCGAGCACGCCCGCATGGAGGAACTGGTCCGCGCCGAATTGAAAAAGTACTTCCGCCCCGAATTCCTGAATCGCGTTGACGACATCATCATCTTCCACAGCCTGGACGAAAAACAAATCGCCGCCATCGTCGAAGTCCAGTTGCGCCGCCTCAAGGAACGCCTGGCCCGGCAACAACTGGCCGTCACCCTCGACCCCGCCGCGACCCGCTTTTTGGCCAGGGAAGGCTACGACCCGCAATTCGGCGCGCGTCCCCTCAAGCGCGCCATCCAGGAGCTCCTCCTCAATCCCCTGGCCATGAAACTCCTCTCCGGCGAATTCAAGCCGGGCGACACCATCAAAGTCACCGCCGCCGCCGGCAGCCTCAAATTCCAGCCGCAGAAACCGCCGCCGGCCAAGGAAGAGCCGGTCCCATGACGCTGCCCCCAATTCTTATTTCCTTTGATAGGTTCCCACCAATTGGCCTTCGGCCAGAACGTGGCCGTCCATCGCCTGGAGCAAATCCTGTTTCGTCAGGCCGGGCTTGAGACCGGGTTTGGTGTCCAGCGCGTACAGCTTGAAAAAATAGCGGTGCGCCTTGCCGGGCGGCGGCGCCGGGCCGCCGTAGCCGATGCGTTTGAAATCGTTCACACCCTGCTTCGCCCCGCCGGCCAGCTCCGGCGATTTGGGCGCCCCCTCGGAAAGGCCGGCGGCGCCCGGCGGCAAGTCGTAGATCACCCAATGCACCCAGGTGCCCATCGGCGCGTCGGGATCGTCGCAAATCAGCGCCAGGCTTTTGGTGGCGGGCGGCGCCCCCGACCATTGCAAGGCGGGCGAAAGGTCCTGGTCATCCGACGTGTGGCGCCGGGGAATCGGCTGGCCGTCGGCAAAGGCGGTGCTGGTGAGGTGAAGTTTCATGTTGGCTCCGTGGGTTGGGGGTTCTTGCGCGTGGCAGGCCGTGAGGAAACCGGCCAGCAGCGCCGTGGCGAAAAACAGGCTTCTTTTCGCGACCATAACCAATTTAATGATGATAAATGTATTGGCCTGAATTCCACAGCCACAGGGGCATGGTCGAAACGTGGCCGTCGAAAAGGGCGATGTTAATCGCCCCGGGAAACGGGGTGGCGGTGTAATCGTGGGAGGCCTGGCCCGCGGCGATGCCGCCGTGGCGGTTGATCATCATGCGCCCAATGCCCCCGGCGCCCGACGGCCCGCCCGTGTCGTCCTGGCTGCCGTCGTAAAAGTCCGTGCCGGGATTGTTCTGCTCCACCGGCCAGGTGTCTATCCAAATGCCATCGGCGAACAGGATCGAGCGCCCGGGCTGCGGCACATCCGCTTCGTTTTGGAACACATCCTCCGGTATGGAATCGCCGATTGTGTTCTGGCTGTAGAACCAGCCGTTCAAGATGTAACTGGCCTCCACGTTGGTTGGATAGTACCAGCTGTGATCTGCCTTTCCATCAATCTGCCCGCCATTCGCCGCCCTGACAGCGGCGGCCGACTGAAACAGAGCCGAGGGACACCCCAGGATGTTGGTGGACTTGGCGAAATCGTAGTACAACGTTTCCACCCAGGTGATTTCCTCAAAGGCAACCATCTGCCCCTTGTTGTCCGTGCGGTAGCTGGTCGCGGCCAGATCCATCTCCTTGAGGTTGCTGACACAGTTGATCCTTTGCGCGGCCAGCTTGGACCGCGACAAAGCAGGCAGCAACAGCGCGGCCAGAATGGCGATAATGATGACCACCACCAACAGTTCAATGAGGGTGAAGGCCGGGGTTTGAAGCGAAGGTTGGCCGGTTGGGGAAAGCGATGGGGGCTTTTGAGTTCTCATGGCGCTGTTTTGGTTAAACGGTCATTCTGTTGCTGCTTGCATCGGCAGCCCGGCGCTCTCGCCTCAGGTCCACACCTCTGCATCCTGCCTCTCTACGCGCAGCCAGAGGCAAATATCCGCCAATTATCTCATGAAGCCCCCGGGTCACTGGTCTGAGGTCGCCAGCGATCGGACTTCGCTGGGGGAGAGGGCGCGGTTGTAAAGGCGGATGCCGTCAATTTGGCCCTGGAAATAGCGACCGCTGCCAGGGATCCCCCAAGCGCCGATATAGATGTCTTTGGAGCAATTGGAAAGACCGCCGGTGGCCGGAGTTTGTCCCACTTGCGTCCCGTTGACGTAAATCAGGATTTGCGAACCGGTATAAACGCCGGCGACATGGGTCCAAACGTTCAATGGCACTTTTCCCGCCACGGCGGCCTGCGTGCCTCCAGTTCCACCAATGCGCATCTGAACGCGCCCGCTCTCCAGATAGAGGTCGTAACCCGCAAAATTATAATCCTTGTCCGCCACGGTTTCAACAACGGCGGAAGTCCTGGAGAAGCTGCGCGCCGGGCTTGCCAGGAGCGAGCCGCGGCAGGTATATTTTCCAGGATGATGAACACAAAACCATGACCACGCCAAATCCAGAAAAAGTTCCGCCTCCCGCCCCGGCCGATTTCATTCGCGACATCGTGGCCGCGCATCTGGCGGAAAAGCGGTATCCCGCCATCCACACCCGCTTTCCGCCCGAACCCAACGGCTACCTGCACATCGGCCACGCCAAATCCATCTGCCTGAACTTCGGCATCGCCCGCGAATTCGGCGGCGTCTGCAATCTGCGCATGGACGACACCAATCCCGCCAAGGAAGACGTGGAATACGTGGACTCGATCCAGGAAGACGTCAACTGGCTCATCGGCGGCTGGGCGGCCGACAAGCTGGGCCTCAAGCCCAAAGGCAAAACCCCCGAAGCCATCACCAGCAACGGAAAACCCGATTTCTATCTTCCGCCAGTCCTGCAATCCGCAATCCGCAATCCGCCATCCGCCTTGTCCGCCATAGCTCCGCCCTGTGGAGCGACGGCGGAAATTTGCGAGCCTTTCTACGCCTCCGACTATTTCGACCAGCTCTACGAGTACGCCGTCGAGCTTGTCAAGAAAGGCAAAGCTTACGTCTGCGATCTCTCCCCCGGCGACACCGACCAATACCGCGGCGCCCCCGACCGCCCCGGCCAGGACAGCCCCTTTCGCGACCGGGCCGTCGCGGAAAACCTGGACCTGCTCCAGCGCATGAAAGACGGCGAGTTCCCCAACGGCGCCCGCACCTTGCGCGCCAAAATTGACATGGCCTCCCCCAACGTCTGGCTGCGCGACCCGGTCATCTACCGCATCCGCCACGCCGAACATCATCACACCGGCGCAAAATGGCGCATCTATCCCATGTACGATTTCGCCCATTGCCTGAGCGACTACCTGGAAGGCATCACCCACAGCATCTGCACCCTGGAATTTGAAGTCCACCGCCCCCTCTACGATTGGTTCCTGGCCAGCCAGCCTGGGCTACACCGTCATGAGCAAGCGGAAGCTCCTCCAGCTCGTCAACGATAAAATTGTCACCGGCTGGGACGATCCCCGCATGCCCACCATCTCCGGCCTGCGCCGCCGCGGCGTCACGCCCGAAGCCATGCGCCGTTTCGCCTACCACATTGGCATCACCAAATACAACGGCCTCACCGACGTCGCCGTCCTCGAACACGCCATCCGCGAGGACTTGAACCAGCGCGCCCTGCGCCGCCTGGCCGTGCTGCGGCCCCTCAAGGTGATCATCACCAATTTTCCCCCGGGCAAAGTGGAGGAGCTTGAGGCCGTCAACAATCCCCAGGACGAAAACGCCGGCCGGCGGAAAATCCCCTTCAGCCGCGAGTTGTTCATCGAGCGCGAGGATTTCCTGGAAGCGCCGCCCCCGAAATTCTTCCGGCTCAAACCCGGCGGCGAAGTCCGCCTCAAATACGGCTTCATCATCCGGTGCGATGAAGTGGTGAAAGACGCCGCCGGCCACATTGCCGAGCTCCATTGCACCGCCGACTTTGACAGCCGCACCGGCGGCCCCAACGCCGGCCGCAAAGTCAAGGGAACCATCCACTGGGTCAGCGCCCCCCACGCCCTGGACGCCGAAGTCCGGCTCTACGACCGCCTCTTCACCGTCGCCGAACCCGACGCCGCCGGGGATTTCAAGCAACACCTCAACCCGCGCTCGCTGGAAGTGGCGACGGCCAAATGCGAGCCGGGTTTGAAAGACGCCCGGCCCGAACTGCGCTATCAATTCGAGCGCCTGGCCTACTTTGCCTTGGACAAGGAGAGCGCCCCCGGCAAACTCATTTTCAACCGCACCATCACGCTCAAGGACACCTGGGCGAAGGAGTCGCAAAAAAGCCCATGAAGCCCAACGGCTATGAAATGGTTATTCATGCGGCTTGCGCGGCCGGAATGTCTTCAAGGCGGGTGATGTGGAGGATGGCGCATTCGGCGCAATGCTCGGCAAATCCTTGGGCATCCAATTCAACGCCAATTTCAACGGTGGTTGCTTTTACGAAGGCGATGTCGTGCTTCGTGATGTCGAACGTCTTGCCGTCAGAAAGGCAAACGCGAAATGGCTTGAACGGTTGAGCGTTCATGCGTTCTCTCAGGGTGCGAGCAGTTATCATAACTTGAGGTTATCCGTTCCGGCCTCCTTTTCAAGGCAGCGGTTCGGGGGCCATTTTTTCCTTCGCCCGATTCCGCCCCATTCAAACTTGATTTCCGCGCCCCGTTGTGCTCTCTTTCCTCATTGAACGTCGCGCCGCCATTTTAAACTCGGGATTCTTATGAAAAACAAATTCCTCATCATGCTCGCCCTGGCCGCCCTTTTGCTGCCCGCCGGCCGCCTCCGCGCCGCCGTTCCCGGCCCCGCCGCCGCCGAATTGAAGGACTTGGTCGCCCGCATCAACGACAGCCTTCGAGAGGGCAAGCGGACCGAGGCCGACCAGGCCGGCCACCTCCGGGAGTTCGACGCCCTGCTGGCCAAACATAAAGGCGACACCAACGACGACGTGGCCGAGATCGCTTTCATGAAAGCCACTCTTTATGTGGTGATTTTCCAGCAGGCCGACAAAGGCTCGGAGTTGCTCAAACAAGTCCAGCGCGACTTCCCCAATTCCGCTCCCGCCAAACGCGTGGACCAAGTCCTGGCCGGCATCAAGCAGGGCGAAGAGGCCAGGAAAATGCAAGACGCCCTCGGCGTGGGTTCCACTTTCCCTGATTTCGATGTCAAGGACCTCGAGGGCAAGCCCATGTCCGTCGCCGCCTGCAAAGGCAAGGTGGTGCTGGTTGATTTTTGGGCCACTTGGTGCCCCCCTTGCCGGGCCGAAGCCCCCAACATCGCCAAGACCTACCAGAAATATCACGACCAGGGTTTCGAGATCATCGGCGTCAGCCTCGATCGGGAGGGTGACAAGGACAAATTGGTTGCCTTTGCCAAGGAGAACAACATGCCGTGGGGGCAATACTACGACGGGGCCGACGGACCCGGCAAGCTGGCTCAAAAATACGGCGTGGATACCATCCCCCGGGCCTTCCTCATTGATGGAAACGGCAAAATCATCGCCAAAGGCGACGCCATCCGCGGTGACGCCCTGGAGCCGGCCGTGAAAAAAGCCCTG
The DNA here is from genome assembly GCA_050011995.1 of Verrucomicrobiota bacterium. Classification (GTDB taxonomy): domain Bacteria; phylum Verrucomicrobiota; class Verrucomicrobiia; order Limisphaerales; family Palsa-1400; genus JBEKOF01. The sequence goes on along the minus strand of JBEKIA010000048.1, from coordinate 6,503 downwards.
GCCGGCCACTGAACTTGCAACCCGCCGCACCCCGCTCGCGCCGCCGCCGTCTCCGCCGTTGGTTCGGCGCGCTGGCTTGCGCCCTGATGGCCGCCGCCCTTTCCGGCTGCCAGGCTGTCCGCTACTATCAGCAGGCCATCGCCGGCCAGTGCCAAATCCTTGTCCATGAGCAATCCATCCCCAAGCTCGTCGCCGATCCAAAAACACCGGCCCCCCTCAAAACCAAGTTTGAGGCCATTCTAAGTATTCGCCAATTCGCCGCCCAACAACTCCATCTCCCCGCCGGAAAAAGCTATCTCCAATACACCGACCTCCACCGCCCCTACGTCGTCTGGAACGTCAATATCGCTCCCGCCCTTTCCCTGGAGCCCAAGACCTGGTGGTTCCCCATTGTCGGCCGCGCCAGCTATCGCGGTTATTTCCACGAACCGCCCGCCCGCCGGTATGCCGAGGACTTTTCCAAAAAAGGCTGGGACGTTTACGTGGACGGCATTGAAACCTACTCCACCCTCGGCTGGTTCAACGACCCCATTTTGAACACCTTCATCAACGAACCCGACTCCGAGCTGGCCGAAACTATTTTCCACGAACTGGCCCACCGGCGCCTCTTTGTCCCCGGCGACACCGACTTCAACGAAGCCTTCGCCACCGCCGTGGCCTCCGAGGGCGTGCGCCGCTGGTTTCTGGCCGCCTCCACCCCTCCGGCCTACGAGCGCTATCTCGCCGGCCTGGCCCAGGACCATCAATTTGTTGACCTCATCATGAGCGCCCGCGGCCAATTGCAGGCCCTCTATGACAACCCCAGTTTGTCCGACACCGCCAAACTTTCCGGCAAACAGGACATCATCGCCCAACTCCGCGCCCGGCACGCCCAACTCAAGGCTTCCTGGGGCGGCCAATCCCCTTTCGACGAATGGTTCGCCCAACCCATCAACAACGCCAAACTCAACACTGTCTTCGCCTACTACGACCTGGTGCCCGCCTTCGACGCCCTTTTGAGCGCCAACGGCGGCGACCTGGAACAATTCTACCAGGCCGTTGCCCGGCTCGCCCAATTGCCGGTTCCCGAGCGCCACCGCCAGCTCGCGTCCTATTTGGCCGCCTCCCCGCAATAGCCGCCGCTTTCGCGCCCTGCGCGTCTCCTCCTTCCCATCCGTCGGATCGGTCCGATCCGTCCGATCCTTCCGATTCGTCGGATCCGTCTTATCGGTCGCCTTCCCCAACAACACCCTTGAAATCCCGTCCGCTTCAGGCACATTGCCGCCATGCAATCTGTTTTTACAGGCCCGGTTTACGTCGTGCGCGACAACATTGACACCGACCAGATCATCTCCGCCCAATACCTCAACCTGGTCCCCACCATCCCCGCCGAATATAAGAAGCTAGGCAGTTACGCCCTCGCCGGCCTGCCCGACTCCCTTTACCCCGTCCGCTTCATCCAGGAGGGCAAACTGGAAAGCGCCTACCCCATCGTCGTGGCCGGCCGCAATTTTGGCTGCGGCAGTTCGCGCGAGCACGCTCCCATCGCCCTCGGCTCCGCCGGCTGCCGTATCGTCCTGGCGGAAAGTTTCGCCCGCATTTTCTTTCGCAACTCCGTCGCCACCGGCGAACTCTATCCCTGCGAATGTCCCGACCGCCTCTGCGACGCCCTGCAAACCGGCGATGTCGTCAGCGTGAATTTGGACCAGGCCACCGTCACCGTGGAGAAGACAGGAAAAACCCACCGGATGAAACCCCTCGGCGATGTCCGCCCCGTGGTGGATGCCGGCGGCCTCTTCAATTACGCCCGCAAAACCGGCATGATGCCGTCCTGAACCGCCCTTTGCTTTTATTGTTGATCCGGCGCTTTCAACAAGGCCAGCGCCGGCCGCCCATCCCCGGCCGGCGGATTGCCGCCGCCCTTTTCCAGCTTCTCCAGCCAGTCTTCAATCAGAGCCAGAACCTCCCGCACATCTAGCCGCTCATGCGCCGCCGGATACCTCCGCAAATTCGTCCGCGCCAATTTGAGCAGCGCCACCGCCGGACCTGGCCGGTCCTTCTGCAAATGCACAAACGCCCCCGCCAGTTGAATCAGCCCCTTGTAAAATGGGCCATTCCGTCCGCCCCGTTGCGCGAGCCAGAGAGATTCCAGCACATCGTGCGCCTCATAAAAAAGCCCGCGATTAAAGCATTCAAAATAACCCGCATAATGCCGGTCCACTCCGCGCCCGTCTGGGCCGCCCCCCTCCAGCCCCGCCAAAATTCCCGCAATTCTTTCCGCTTTGCTGCTCATGCCCACAAGATAAGCCGCGTCCCAGGGTTGTCACAAGCGGCAAAGGTTTTTGTTCCGCATATCCCGCCCCGCCGGGGCTTTGAATTTCCGGGCTTGTGGGTTCTACAGATATTTCGCGCCTCCGGCGCCGGGCCGCCGCCCTGAGCCTGTCACCGATTCTGGCTCTGACAGCGCCGCAGGCGCGCCATATTTGCAGAACCACAGCGATAAGGATTATCCAGCTCCGTGAGGAGCGGCATATTCCGGATACGTCGCCAAAAACCATCCATAACATCCTTTACACAAATGCGTTAAAATGGCCTTTCCTTAAGTAAGCGCCATTCTGGGTGGACCGCTCTCCTGAATGGGTCGCTTTCCGATTCTGCTCGTTTTACTTTGCTGCTTAGACTTTATGCGAAAGCATGTTCAAAAGAAGAATGAAAAGCCGCACACGCTGATTGGCAGTTGGATTAACGGCGACGAATACGAAACCAAGGTCGAGTACATCGTGTCAGCCGCAGGAAGAGGATTTGCCGTTCGAGCCGCAGATCGCTTCGACGGCGAGAAGGGAGAGGTGTACGACGTGAAGTGGGATGAGGATTCAGGTTAGGAAAACACCACACCAAAAAGTGGAACCAGCCCGCGGCGTTTGCCCTTTTTATTTTTCCCTTTCCCCTTCTGCCGTTTGTTCGTAACGTCTGTCACATGGCGAAACCCATTTTAGGACGAGGTCTGAGCGCTTTGCTCGGCGGGACCGGCGCGTCTGGCCAGCCCGCCGCGCCGGACCCGATGGCGTCCTCCGAAACCGTGCAGCGGATCCCTGTCGCCCGGGTGCGCTCGTCCCGATTGCAGCCGCGCCAGGATTTTTCCGCCGAATCGCTCCGGGAACTGGCCGACTCCATCAAGGAACAGGGCATCGTGCAGCCGCTCATCGTCCGCCTCCAGGACGATCATTTCGAGTTGATCGCCGGCGAACGCCGCTGGCGCGCCGCCCAAATGCTCGGCCTGGCCGAGGTCCCCGCCATCGTCCGCCAGGCCGATGATCGCGCCGCCCTGGAGCTGGCCCTGATCGAAAACCTCCAGCGCGAAAACCTCAACCCCATCGAGGAAGCCGGGGGCTACGCCCAGTTGATCGGGCAATTCGACTTGACTCAGGAGCAGGCCGCCGCCAAGGTCGGCAAAAGCCGCGCCGTCATCGCCAACGCCCTGCGCCTCCTCAAGCTCGCGCCGGACCTGCAGGCCTTTCTGCGCGAGGGACGCCTCTCCGTCGGCCACGCCAAGGCCCTGCTCGGCCTGGCTTCGCCCGAAGAACAGCGGCGGGCCGCCGCCCGCGTCCTGAAAAAATCCCTCAACGTCCGCCAAACCGAGGAACTGGTCGCCTCCCTGCAAAACCAGCCGGGCCGGAAAACCGGCGCCCCAAAGAGCCTCCTCCCCGCCGACGCCCATCTGGCCAGCCTGCAAGACCGCCTCCAGCAGCGTTTCGGCACCAAAGTCCGCCTCCGTTACCATCAGGGCAGGGGCGCGGTGGAAATCCAATTTTTCAGTGACGACGATCTGGAACGTTTCCTGAAACTCGCCGGCATTGACCTCAGTTAAAACCAACCAACCAAAAGTATTGACAAATCATCCAATCCACCATGAACACCCCTGACCTTCGCGCCGCTTGCTCCCAGAAACTCCTCGCCGCCTCCGCCCGCGCCGCAACCCTGAGCGCCTTCGTCGGCCTCGACGGCTTCGTGGATGAAATCCTGCATGTGGTGGACAAGCGCGAGAATGCCGAATCCTTCCAGCGCCTGCCCACCATCGCCAAATTGGCCGAGCGGGTGGCCGCCGCCGCCGGCCGCAGCGGCAACCTGGAACTGGTTCCCCTGATCACCAAACTGGGCGGCAACGGCCCCATCATGGCCAACGCCCTGGCCAGCCTCGGCTTGCAAGTCACCTACCTCGGCAACCTCGGCTACCCCAACCTCCACCCCATTTTTCGCGATTTCGCCAACCGCGCCGAAGTCCACAGCATCGCCGAACCCGGCACGACCGACGCCCTGGAGTTCGACGATGGAAAAATTATGATTGGCAAACATTCCTCCCTCAAGGAAATCACCTGGCAAAACATCCAGGCCCGCTATGGAAAGGACAAGTTCGCCGCCAAATTCAACAGCGCCGATCTGGTCGCCTTCGTCAACTGGACCATGCTCCCCTATATGAGCGACCTGTGGGAAGCCATCCTCGTCGAGGTTTGCCCCGGCCTCACCTCCCACCGCCGCCTCCTCTTCTTCGACCTGGCCGATCCGGAAAAGCGCACCCCAAAGGACATCCTCCGCGCCCTGGATTTGATCGGACATTTTGACCGCTATTTTGATGTGGTCCTCGGCCTGAACGAAAAGGAGGCCGTGGAAATTGCCGAAGTCTGCGGCGTCAAACCTCAAACCTCCACCCCGGAGGCCCTGGCCGAAACGGCCGGCGGCATCGCCGGCCATTTGCGCGTCGGCACGCTCGTCATCCATCCCGTCGCCTACGCCCTGGCCGTGACGGATGGAAAAGTCAGCCTGGCCCACGGCCCCTGGATCGCGCGGCCCAAGATCACCACCGGCGCGGGCGACCATTTCAACTCCGGCTTTTGCCTGGGAAAACTCCTGGGTCTGGACAACGACTTGAGCCTGCTGGCCGGCGTGGCCACCAGCGGTTACTATGTGCGCACCGCCCAAAGCCCCGACATCGCCTCCCTGGCTGATTTCCTCAGCCGCGGCTGGTGACCCCGCGACCATCGCCGCTGCACCGTGAACCCTCCCGCGACATTGGAGGTCGTCAAGTACGGCCACCCCGTTCTGCGCCAAAAAGGGGCGCGCATCGAAAAGATCACCCCGGAAATCCAGGCGCTGGCCGCCGCCATGCTGGAAACCATGCGCGCCAACAAGGGCATCGGCCTGGCCGCGCAGCAAATCGGCCGGGCTTTGCAGTTGACAGTCTTGGACCTCCGCGGCGTCACCGACCGGCCTTCCACCCTCAAGCTGGACGGCCGGGATGCCGACCCCCTCTCCATCATGCCGCTGGTGCTAATCAACCCGGCGGTCAGCCCCGCCGGCGAACCCGCCGCCGCTCCCGAAGGCTGCCTCAGCTTCCCGGAAATCTACGGCGAAATCGAACGCCCCACCCTGGCCGAAGTCCGCGCCATCAACGACCAGGGCCAGGCCATCCAGTTCTCCTGCGGCGGCCTTTTGGCCCGCGTCATCCAGCATGAGCACGATCATCTCAACGGCATCCTTTTTATTGACCGCATGACGCGCGACACGAAGAAGGAGCTGAAACCCAAATTGGAAGAACTCCACGCCGCCACCAAAGCCGGCTTGAAAACGGAAAAGGCTTTGAATATCAAGAAGCCATGACTGCCGCGGCGCACAATCTCTCGCTGGAACTGCCGCTGGAGCAGGTCGCTGATTTCTGCCACCGCTGGGGTATTGCCCGGCTGGAGATTTTTGGCTCCGCGCTCCGGCCGGATTTCGGGCCGGATAGCGACGTGGATTTCCTATTTATCCCAGGTCCCCGATTCCAACGCGACAAGGCTCACGGCCCCTGGATGTCCGACCCCATGGCCGAGGAACTCTCCGCGTTGCTCGGACGGCCGGTGGATCTGTTGGACCGTTCCCGCGTCGAACGGATGGAGAATTGGATCAAGCGCCGTCACATCCTCCAAACCGCCCTCACTGTTTATGTGGACTGCCTGGAAAAAATAGTGCCCAAGCCGCCGCCGGATGTTTAACCGGCGCGGCCCACGGTTCCCGGAGGATTTGCGGGAAGGGCTTGCGCTCGGCGCCGTGAATAGTGCCAAATGAAGAAACTCACGCCCACCGCCCATAAAATGAACACCACTGCCAAGCGAGCCTTCGTTTCCGCTATCAGCCAGCGCCACTCCACATCAGAAACGCGCCCGGCATTCGCGCTGCCCGAAATCCATTCGGTTGGAACGAGGAAAAAGCTATTACGCTCACGGATCAATTGCGCGCTGCTGATATCCAAATCGCTCAGACCAGAGATATTGGGGCCCTCAACAACAGCCCACCACACGGCCGCGGCCAGCGCCGCCACGGCCAATGGAAAACCCTTGAGGAGTAGCAAATAAAATGGCCGCGCAAACCACCACGGCAGGCCGCCACTGTTCCAGAGCGCCCGCATCAATAAACCTTCCGCAAATTGGACGGCAGGATGTTCAACTCCGCCCGGTACTTGGCCACCGTGCGCCGGGCAATCACGATCC
>JBEKIA010000047.1:0-23988 GCA_050011995.1 Verrucomicrobiota bacterium | reverse complement strand
AGGGAAACCACCAAAGGAATTTTCCTGCGTCTGCGCCACGACGGACAAGGGCCTCATGTAAGACGCTCTATATCAACATGTTATCAATCAAATTCCTTATCTAAGGGCCATTCAGGACTGACACCGGATCGGCAGTAAGAGCTTGGAAATCGCGGCCCCACTATGTTGAGAGCGGCGGCTTTCAGTCCGTGCAACCGCCGCGACATCTTGCGTCTCCCCTCCGAATCCAGTCAAACAGTCCTTGCCAGCAGGCTGGGAAGGGCGTTAATCTCGCCCTTGGCGTGCGAATTGCACGCTGGCGGGACGCAGTGACGCTGCCCGCCATTGAACAGTTTAGCATAGTCGGCTGATGTCTATATCGAAACGTGGAAATTTCGTGGAGAGACACTGCTGGACGTACGCCCCAGATGGGGCGTGCCGAAAGCGTTCTCTCAGGGTATCCACGTACCCGATATAGGGCGCGAGTAAGTACGCCCTCTTGCTTGGCAGGGAACGCGGTTTGGGAAGCCTTGATCGGACGCGGCCAACGCGCCAAAGACCGCACGTATGAAATCCGCGCAACGAACCAGAGCGGCCACAAAAGGAACAAAATTATGGCTACCGAAGTAGGAAAAGAGGCTCCCAGCTTTGCTGTAATTGAGGACATGCACGCAAACCGCCCAGCCGCCTTTGAGAAGGCGGTCAGGGGGCTTGTGTCCATGCAGGATCGCGTGACGACAAGCCGGAAGGAAGTGACGAATACTGTCAACTTTTTGGCTCAAGGGAAATTCGTCTCTCTGGCAATGAAAGACTATCAGGCGGCGCCGGAGTCAAAAGCCTTCCCGTCATGTACCTTCGCCAGCTACTTCCGCGCAAGGTTTGGCGGAAGAATTCCTGGTGCGGGCCTAACCATTGCAAGGGCGTTTGATGCGTTCTGCCTCGCCCCGAAAACCGCGGCCCGGTACGTGCCGGAAAGCGTCTTTGACGGGTGCTACTGCCGGGTGCTACAGGCCGCTGGAAAAATCGTCAACATCGCCAGCTTCATCAAGGGGCCAACCCTACAAACATCTTACTTGGGTCATCAGGTCTTTACCGACGTGGCGGCAGTGCTGAACATGCACGGCTGCGACGCCGTGAAGGAATTGCGGGAGATTGAAGCTCGGCTCGTCGAAGTGGAAACCACGGATGGGGAAGATAAAATAAAGACACTCGTTTATTTGTCTGTCGAGGAACTGGCGAAGTGCCGGGCAATAGGAATCTCAAGGAACGACACCGGCGGCTGAAAAAATGGGGCGAATAACTTATGAGCGAAAGCGCGGAATATATGAAATGCCCGTGCAATCACTGCGGGCAAGAGTTGGAATTCCCCGCCGATGGGACGGGTTCAGAAGTCCAATGTCCGAATTGTGGGATGACGACCCGATTACAGCCCCCAAAAATTCCCACTGTTCAGAGGACTGTTCAACCCAAATTCAAACGCACCAAGGCATTCATTAGCGGGTTCAAGAAAGGCATGAACGATCCCATCGAAGCTCCAATGGAATCAAAAGACCAAATTCAGCAGAAAAACGATTGGGCATGGTTGTCTTGGCTTTTCATGGCGATTGGATGCCTCAGCTTCCTTGTAGGAGCAGTGGCATGGTCGCTGTCCGGGGGACTGAATGGAGTCTTATTCTTTCTCATTGGCATTGCCGGAGCGGCTCAGGCAATGCTCATGGCATTTTTGGTTGACGTTCTCACCGATATTCATTGGTTTCTGAAAAAACTGGCGGACAAAGAGGACGAGAAATGAGCGAAGCCGCTTATATCCGGTGTCCCTGCCTTCATTGCGGGCAGCATATTGAATTTCCATCATCCGCCATCGGGGAAACGGTTCAATGTCCGCAGTGCGGCCACCAGACCATGCTCCATAGGCCGGCGGCACCGGCAATCCAATCAGCCCCGATAGTCCCGGCTCCGAAAGGAGCAGAAGTAGGAAAGGCGGCAGGAATTCGTTTCTCTCGGACAACCACAATCATTGCAACAATCGTGGTTTGTTCCCTGGGCGCGGTGGTTTGGAGGGTTGAAATTTGGCGGGAGCGCGAAGCAGCTCAATGAAAATGACTTCTTGCGACAATCAGCCCGAGTTCGGGCGGCCTATGATGTGGCCAAAACCAATCTGACCACATCACAGACCGAGCGGTTTGGAGAGATTGACCTGGAAATTTCGTCGAGCCGGTGTCAGTCCTCACTATTTACACTTTTTGCGGTTTTGAGGCAATCCCTCCTCGTGGAGACTGTGACGTTTGATTCCTCTTAAGAGAGCTACGCCTCAAACGCCACAGACTCGCCAAAGCGCCTGGAAACAGCCTGGCCCTGAAGTCGCCGGCTTCCAGCTTGCGCCCTGTTTGCCATTCGCAACATGGAATCCGCCGCCATCACCACCACCGGATTGACCCCGTCGCCAGACTTGCCGGGTTCGGCGGCGTAGTCTTTCAAGGGGAAGCCAAAGCCGGCAAGACTTGGCTCCCCCGTTGAGGCTCCCTTGCTGAATTTCCAAATCCGCCGCTCCACTCCGCTTTTTGTTCTGTCCGCTCCGTGACCCTTTCCCCTACGCGGGTGGCCAGCCCAAACGCTCTATTTCGCTCACGGCTTTGGAAATTCAAGCCGGTGTCAGTCCTCACTATTTGCACTTTTTGCGGTTTTGAGGCAATCCCTCCTCGTGGAGACTGTGACGTTTGATTCCTCTTAAGAGAGCTACGCCTCAAACGCCACAGACTCGCCAAAGCCCCTGGAAACAGCCTGGCCGTGAAGTCGTCGGCTTCCGGCTTGCGCTCTGTTTGCCATTCGCAACATGGAATCCGCCGCCATCACCACCACCGGATTGGCCCCGTCGCCAGACTTGCCGGGTTTGGCGGCGTAGTCTTTCAAGGGGAAGCCAAAGCCGCCAAGCTTGGCTGCCCCGTTGAGGCTCCCTTGCTGAATTTCCAAATCCGCCGCTCCACTCCGCGGTAGTGTGAGGCAATTGGGTGAGCAAGACGCGCATGTTGCTAATGATTGAGACCTTGCAATATGCGCGCTTTTTCCTTGACAATCCGAGCTTATATGCTATCGTTTCAGGCGTGACGATAGGGCATAGAGGGCCGGACGGCGCCGGGAGGAAGGCGGGATTCCTCCCGTTTATCGTGCCTTTGTCTTTCTCCCGGCCTCCCGGCGTTTATACTGATTACTATGCTTCGCTCTGTGGTTTGCAATTCCATCACCGCATGAGCGTCTTTCTGCGCGACAATAGGCGCGAATCGTTCATTTCGGATGAATCCTGTTCATCCTGTTCATCCTGTCAAAACCCGTTTCTCCGTGCTCTCTGGCCTCCGCGGGAGAAAATCTTCTTGGAATTGCGTGATTCTTCGCTTTAGTGGTACGGATGACACGGATTTCTTTGAACAGAAGAGAACGAAGGAAACGAAGGAGGAATTCTTCTTCGTTGCCTTCGTTTGCTTCTGTGCCAATTCCGTTTCGAGGGCGGCGCGGATGGGGAATTCTGAATCCGTGAAATCCGTGGAATCCGTGGTTGCATTGCTTTGGTTGCGGCGGGCCGCGCCGGGCCTTTTGTGCCTTTTTGCGGAAAATCAACTCAAGTGCCTTACCATGAACACTTTACGGTTACAACGTGGCTTTTTCAATCAAGCCTAATCAACCCTAATCAAGTTATTATTTAAACCAGAATGGCCGCCAATCCATCACTCCATTACTCCATCACTCCGCTTCCATGGAAAATTCTTTGTGGCAGAGGTTCTTGTGGCCAACGGCCATGCTTTTGGAGTAGGCTTCTAATGCCTGGCCATGAAGTTTGGGATTCGATACAGATTAGTCGCCCTGGTGCTGGCGGTGGCGGTGATGGGCGTGTTGATATTGCTGGCGACTTTATATTCGCAACGGCAGGCGGAGGATTTGCGCGACAGATTGGGCCGGGTGGAGTCCGAGAGCTTCAGAATCGCCGATCAATTCAGAGAGTCGCTCCGCGCCTTGAACAACATCATGCAGAGTTACGCGACCGATCGGGATCCGGCCGCCTGGAAGGAATTCCTGGAAGCCAGCCGCAAGCTCGACGGCTGGATCGAGGAGCAGAAACCCCGGTTGACCACGCAGCACGAAAAAGAACTGTTGCAAAAAATGAGTGCCGAGTACCAGGAGTACCTGCGGGTGGCCCGGGATTTGCAGGCCCGGGTGCAATCTCTCGGCGGGCAAAGCGTTTCCCTGGCCGACTTTAATCCGCTTCGGGCGCAGTCCCAGAAAGTTTTCGATCTGGGACAGAATCTTGGGAAAGCCCATTACGATTCGCGCAACCAACTGCTGACCCAGGCCAATGAAACGCTCACCCATCTCCGCTGGCTGGTGCTCGGCTCGCTCGGTTTGTTGTTTGTCTTCGGCCTGGTCCTGGCCGCGGTGGTTTACCGGGACATGATCGCCCCGCTGCGCGTCAAACTGGTGGAAAGCCAGTCCCTAGTGGAACGGCACGAGAAGCTGGCCTCCCTGGGCATGCTGGCGGCCGGCGTGGCCCATGAAATCCGCAATCCGCTCACCGCCATCAAGGCCGCTTTGTTCATGCAACAAAAAAAATTCCAACCCGGTTCCCCGGAGCACACCGACGCCAGGCTGGTGCAACGGGAGATTTCGCGCCTGGAGCGGATCGTCAATGATTTCCTCCATTTCGCCCGTCCGAGCGACCCGGAGCTGGCCACCGTTCCGGCCGACCTGCCCCTGCGGGAAGCCCAACTGTTCCTGGCCCCTTCCCTGTCCGGCGCGCGCATTGAACTGGTGCTGGAAAAGTCGGCGCCGATGTTCATCAACGTGGACCTGGCCCAAATCAAACAGGTGCTGATCAATCTGGTGCAAAACGCCGCCGACAGCATGCCGCAAGGCGGTGCCATTACCCTGCGCGCGCGTCACGAGCGGAAAAGCCTCCCCCGGGGCGAGACCGAGGCCGTCATCCTGGAAGTGGCGGACACCGGCGAGGGCATTGCGCCCGAAGTGGAGAAGCGGCTCTTCGATCCGTTCTTCACCACCAAGGAAACCGGCACCGGCTTGGGCCTGTCCATTGCCGCGCGGATTGTGGAGAAGCACGGCGGGGCGCTGCAATATCAAACCCAGGTCCATCATGGCACCACCTTCGGCATCGTCCTGCCCCAAGCGATCCGATGAGCGCCGCCGCCAAAATTCTGCTGATCGAGGATGACGCCGGCATCGCCGATACTCTGCGGCGCGTTTTGATGGAGGAAGGGCATGAGGTGGCGGCCCAACAGCGCGGCGACGATGGTTTGGCGCGCGCCGCCGCCGACTTGTTCAATGTGGTGATCACCGATTTGAAATTGCCCGGTCTCAACGGCCTGGAGTTGGTCCGCCAGTTGCACGCCGCCCAACCGCGCCTGCCCATCATTCTGATCACGGCCTTCGGCACCACCGAAACCGCCATCGAGGCCATGAAGCTCGGCGCCTACGACTACCTGCTCAAGCCTTTTGACATATCCCAGATGCTCGAGGTGGTCCGCCGGGCGGCCGACAGCAACCGGCTCATGTCCGAACCGGTCATCCTGGGCGAAACCGGCGCGGCGCGCGCCGCGCTGGTGGGCCAAAGCGCGCCCATGCAGGCCCTCTACAAGGAAATTGGCCGCGTCGCCTCCAAGCCGGTCAACGTCCTCATTCGCGGCGAGACTGGCACCGGCAAGGAACTCATCGCGCGCGCCCTTTACCAGCACAGCGACCGGGCCAAGGCCCCGTTTATCGCCATCAACTGCGCCGCCATTCCCGAAACCCTCCTGGAAAGCGAGCTGTTCGGCCATGAACGAGGCGCCTTCACCGGAGCCGAGGCCCGGCGGATTGGCCGATTCGAGCAAGCCGACCACGGCACCATCTTCCTGGATGAAATCGGCGACATGACCCTCCGCACCCAGGTCAAACTGATGCGGGTGCTGCAGGAAAAGAGCCTGCAACGGCTCGGCGGCAAGGAAACGATTTCCGTGGACGTGCGCGTGGTGGCCGCCACCCATCACGACCTGGAAACCGCCATCAAAGAAAAACAATTCCGCGAGGATTTGTATTACCGCCTTAGCGTGGTCGTCATCACGCTGCCGCCGCTGCGCCAGAGAAAAGAGGACATTCCCGCCCTGGTCCATTATTTCCTGCAAAAATACGGCCCGGAATTGGGCAATGCCGGGCCTTCCATTCATCCGGATGCCATTGAATTCCTCGAGGCGCAATCCTGGCCGGGAAACGTGCGCGAATTGGAAAATGTGGTGCGCAAAACCCTGCTCCTGGCGCAAAGCTACACGATTAATCCGGACCATGTGCGCGCGGCGCTCAACCAAGGCGGCGGTTTCACCGTTTCGGCCTCGCGGCCCGTGGGCGAGTATGTGGACGACCTGCTGGCCGCGGCCCGGCGGGGCGAACTGGCCGATGCGCACACCCGGGCGCTGGAAACGATGGAGCGCGAATTATTCACGCGGGCCATTCAACAGGCTCAAGGCAACCAGGCCAAAGCCGCGCGCTGGCTCGGCATTTCGCGCATCACCATGAAGGCCAAACTCATTCAATTCGGCCTCCACCCCAGCCAGGAACACCAAACGCCGTCTCAATAACCGCCGCCTTCACCGCTCTAAGGCAGCAGCAGAACCGATAGTTTCTTGGGGCCGTGGGCGCCAAGGACCAGGATGCGCTCGATGTCGCCGGTGCGGCTGGGGCCGGTGATGAAGGAGAGAAAACTGGGGAACTTGTCGCGGAATTTGTCGCTGACATGTTGCAAAGCGGCGGTCAGGTCGGAAACCATTTGGTTGCGCCGCGCCAGGACAACGTGATGGGGCGGCAGGACGGACAGGGCGCGCCCGCCGGCCGAAGGGCTGGACACAAGGACGCTGCCGGTTTGGGCCACCAGGACTTCGCATTCGGTCAGCGCGGCGTCGCAACTTTCCAGCTCCTCCACAGAGTAGCCGCAGTCGGTCCTGACCTCGCGCAGGCCGAGTTCGCGCGCCACCGGGCCGGTCAGGCTCCCGGTGTGCAGGCCGATTTTTTTCCAGCCCCCCGCGGCAGCCAGGGACCGGACATGGCGCGCGGCGGCGGGGAGATCGGGGAAGGTGTGGAATTCCGCCTGGAGATGTTGAGCATTCTGACGAAACAACTCGATTTGCTCCTCCAGCGTTTCACCCGCCGGCGGCAGCCAGGCGCGCGCGGAGGCGCGCATTTCCGCGCCCTGGCCGGGAGGGGGCGCGGGGTTTTTGAGCGCCTCGCGAATGCGGGCCAGAATGGTTTCGCGATGGGTCATGGGCGCGGCCTTTCGCGCCAAAGCCGGCCGAAGCTCTTGGGGGCCAGGCGCGGCAAGGCGCGGGTTTTGGTCCAGGCGCGCGCGGGGTCCACGGCGGAGCCGCCAATCCAACGATGCAGGGGCTGGATCAGCCGGGCGAGGCGGGCGGAGATTCGATACCAGGCGGGGCGGCGCATGACGAAAGCGTAAGCGGCGAAGAGAAGTTTTTCCCGCCAGAGCGGCGCGGCGCGCATGGCGTTGCGGCGGTTTTGCAGGAGGTGATGGTGCAAATGGATGCCGACAGGACAGGCTTCGGCGCAGGCGCCGCACAGAGAGGAGGCCTGGGAAAGATGCTTCCACTGTTGCAGACCGAGCAAATGCGGCGTGATGACGGCGCCGATGGGGCCTTGATACACCGTGCCGTAGCTGTGGCCGCCGATGCTTTTGAAAATGGGGCAGACGTTGAGACAGGCGCCGCAGCGGATGCAGCGGAGGGCGTCGCGCTGTTCGGCGTCGGCCAGGAGTTCGGAGCGGCGGTTGTCAAGAAGGACGACATGAAATTCCGCCGGGCCGTCCGGTTCTCCGGGCTGGCGCGGGCCGCCGAACAGCGAGTTGTAACAGGTGAGCGGCTGGCCTGTCCCGGCGGTGGCGAGCAGGGGCAGAAAGAGCGCGAGGTCGGAAAGTTTGGGCAGAATTCTTTCGATGCCGACGACGGCGACGTGGACTTTGGGGAGCGAGGCGGTCAGGCGGGCGTTGCCTTCGTTTTCGGTGATGGAAATCATGCCGGTTTGGGCGATGGCGAAGTTGGCGCCGCTGATGCCGATGTCCGCCTGGCAGTATTTCAGGCGCAGGACGCGGCGGGCGGTCATGGTCAATTCCTCGGGGTCGTCGGTGGGGGGGGAGCCGAGCTTTTCATGGAACAAATCGCTGATCTCATGGCGGGTCAGGTGCATGGCGGGGAAGACCAGATGATAGGGCGCTTCGTGGCGGAGCTGGACGATATACTCGCCGAGATCGGATTCGACGACCTGGAAGCCCTCCTTTTCCAGGGCGGCGTTGAGATGGATTTCCTCGGTGGTCATGCTCTTGGACTTGATGATCAAACGGGCCTGGCGGTCGCGGGCCAATTGCAGGATGTAGGCGCGCGCCTCGGCGGCGGCCGGGGCCCAAAAGACTTTCGCGCCGCGGGCCTCGATCTTGGAGGCGAATTCCTCCAGGCAACTGTCCAAATGATTGACAGCATCCTGTTTGACGGCGGCGGCGGCCTGGCAAGCGCGCGCCCAACTGCGAAAGCGGTTTTGGCACTCGTCGCGTTTGGCATAATAGCCGGCCAGCGCGGTCTGAATGAAATGGCGATGGCGGAGATCGGCGGCGCAAAGCCGGGCCTGGGCGCGGAATTGGGCGGCGGCGGCGCTCATGCCGAGGCGAGCACCTGGGCCAGGTGGAGGGTTTGGACGCGGCTGCCCTGTTTGTCAAGAATGCCTTGCAACTGCATCAGGCAACTGGAGTCGTTGGAAATGACAAAGTCCGCGCCGGTTTCGGCGATGGCCGCGCATTTGGCCTCGCCCATGGCCGTGGAGATCATGGGGAACTTGACGGCGAAAGTGCCGCCGAAACCGCAGCAAGTTTCGCGGTCGTTCATTTCCACCAGTTGCAAACCGCGGACGTGCTGCAGCAATTGGCGCGGCGGCTTTTTCAGGCCCAGTTCGCGCAAACCGTGGCAGCCGTCGTGGAAGGTGGCCCGTCCTTCGAAGCGCGCCCCGACGTCGGAGAGGCCGAGCCGGTTGACCAGGAATTCGGAGAACTCGAAGGTGCGGGCGGCCAGGGTTTTGGCCCGGGCTTCCTCCGGGCGGCCCTGGAAGAGCATGGCATTGAAGATTTTGATCATGGCCCCGCACGAACCGGAAGCGCTGACCACCACTTCGGCGTCGCCAAAGACCTCCATCTGGCGGCGGGCGACGGCGCGGGCTTCGTCCCAATAGCCGGCGTTGAAAGGAGGCTGGCCGCAGCAGGTTTGGGCCGGCGGGTACTCCACCTGGTGCCCCAGGCGCTCGAAGACGCGGACCATGCCCATGCCGGCTTGGGGATGGAATTGATCCACGAAACAGGGGATGAACAAGGTGATCTTCACGCGCAAAAAAACGCTGCCGGTCTGTCATCCATCGCTTCTTTACGGCTGCGCCGCCGGTTGCGCCGCGGCGCCCCGGCGGATGATCGGCTCGCCTTGGGAGACCTTGAGGTCCAGGCCGGAAACATCCAGGCCGTTGACATTCTGAACGTCAAGGCCGGCAGCGCCGTCAGCGCGAGCAGGACGATCCAGACCGGTTTGGCGCCTTTCGTTTTGACAACGCCGGGCAAGCCGTTCCGGCCGCGAGCCAAGTTGCGTTGTTGTCCAATCGTCGCGTCTTCGGGGCGGGAGCCGCAAACCACGATGGGAGACTGGATGGGAGACTTGATATTCATGTGCGAACAAGTTTGCAGGAGGCGGCCGCAAAAGACAATCCCGTCTGGCGGTTCCCGGTCTTCACAGGGCGATGGGTGATGCCTGCTTCGCCTGGAAATGTCAGGCGAGACGCGATTGGCCGGCGGTTCGCTTGAGCCACTTGTAGCACCGGATCGAATTGCGCCAGAAGTATTTCTCCGCCGCCGGCCGGCCCTTGCCCATGAAATACTCCTGCACGATCTGGAACCCGGCTGGGACCGGCCGCCATTGATCGCCGTTCGGCCAGTCGCTCCCGTAGAGCACGCGGTCAATTCCGAAAACGTCCAGGATTTCGTCCAGCCTGGGGCGGTAGAATTCGGTGTCCGTGCGCACCTCCTCGTCGGGGCCTTTGGGAAAGGAGGCGGTGGCATTGCGCAACACCTCGGACACCTTGGCGTAAACCTGCGGCCGGTCCCGCAAAGCCTTCATGCTGGCATCGTATGACGCCCGCGCGGCCGGTTCGGCGGGGGGCAGCATTTGCGGCAGATGATCTATGACCATGCGCAAATGCGGAACCTTGTCGCTGACGCGCACGACATCGGCCAGCAGCGCCACGCTCGGATTGGCCGTGTCCATAACCAAGTCGGCGTCGGCCAGGTATTTGAGGTCGGCGACAAACTGCGGCCGGGCGAATTCTCCGCCTGACTGCCTCCCCAGGCCGTAACGAATTCCGCGGAAGAGCGGGTTCTTGTGGAATCGGTCGAGGTTCGCCCTGAAGTCGGGGTCGCCGGGCGTCAGATGCCCGACGGTTCCCACCATGATGTCCTCCGGGGCGCAGACATCCAGCACCCATTGGTTGTCTTCGAGCAAGGGGCTGCACTCGATTTCAATCGCGCCCACAATGCCCAGCGGCTCGGCGATGGGCCGGTAGCGCCCGGGCAAAGAGGTCTTGTACATCACCGCGTGCGCGGGGTTTGTCTTGCTGGGCCAGGGCGAGCCTCCGGGGCGAAACGGATCGAACAGGTGAATGTGAGTGTCAATAACGGGGATGGCATCCGCCGGGGCCGCGGCGGAGGCCGGGGCGGAGGCCGCCGGCGCGCGGTTCCAAGCGCCGGGGAGCGCGGCCCCGGCCAGGGCGGCCGCGCCGAGGAATCGGCGGCGCGAAATCTTAACGTTCATCATAATTTTTCACCGGTTCGCCCGGCGCCCAAACAATATGATTGACAATACGGGGCGGCCGGTCAAACCGGCTTCTGCCAGCTCGTGATCTGCTCCCAGTTGGCCGGCAGTTTGTAGGTCTTGGCAAGGTCCTTGATGGCCGGGCCGAGGATCTCAATCCTGCTTAAATCCCCCTCGCCCCGGTCTCCCGCCTGGGCGCAATAGGCCAGGTAGCCGATCTTGCTGAAGTCCACGCCCATCAGTTCCGCCGCCACGCGGTCGGCGGCCAGCCAATCCAGGCTGGCCACGCAGACCTTCTGGTCCACCGCCGTGCCATGCACCGGGCCGGTGCCTTCCATGCCTTCATAACCGTCAATCACCGCCAGGTGCGGATGCAGTTTCGGCGAGAGGGCGAAGAGATTGTAATTGATGCCGTGGGCGCCCCCGCCGTGGATAATGGACTTGTCGGACCTGCCTCCGCCGGCGCCGCCGCGGCCCAGCCCGGCCGCCGCATCCTTGATCCCCGCGCCGACGACGATGTTTTTGAGCGAGAGGGTGATGCCTACCAGGTCATGCGTCTTGAGCTTGGCTGCGGAAATGATGAAGTTGTCCGGGTCGAGCATCAGCTTGGACACGCGGCAGGGATGCGGCCGAAGGTCCTTCTCGTCAATGCAGTGAACGACCTCGAAACCCTCCGTGTCGAGGTTGACCAGCTTGAGGCCGTATTGGCCGGCGAATTTGTTGTAGCCATAGTTGGCGAAACCATCCAGGGCCGACCCGTTGGCCGGCGACTCGGCGATCACCACATTGCTTTTGCCGATGGACTTGAGGAATTCAAGGATGCCTTCCAAATTGTCGGCGTGGCTGGCGCACAGGGGCACGTTGATGATGACGTTGTTGGGCTTGACGATGACGCGCTTGTTCCCAATGGCGGCGGCGATTTCATTCTTGAACGGCTCCAGCGCCTTGAAGGCCAGGTTGGCGCGGTCGCCGCCGGCAGTCAGCGCGACACGGCTGGTGAATTTGCCTGCGGCGGCGGGAGCGGCCCCGGCAGCGGCTTCGGCGGCCTTTGCCGGGGAGAGACGCCAGGCGGCCAGCGCCGCCGCGCCGCCGAGCAATGAAGTTTTCAGGAAATTTCTTCGGGAGGTGAAACAGTCAGTTGTCATAATTGAACATCTTTCTGAACCAATTCTCACCCGCTGGATGAGCCAATGTCCAGCCATTTCGGTGTGGAGATTTCAGTGTGGAGGCGGAGGCCGGGGCGCATGTGATTTTGGGGGGCAGCGGTTTGCGGTTCTTAATCTTAATCTGGCTCGTAATCTGAATCCCGAATTTCGATGCGCATTTCATCAAAGCCAAGCCTGACTTGCTGGATTGGGCTTCCGGGGACCAGCCCCGCCCCCGCCGGGGGAGTGGAAATAAGTGGAACCAGGTGGAACCAAGTGGAATTAAGTGGAATCAAGTGGAATCGGAAGTGGAATTCTGCTTTGCTGTGATGGCGGGGATGGCCGGCGCCGAATGAAGGAGGAATGGAGCGATGGAGCGGCGGAGCGCCGCCGGCAGAACGCAAGCTCCAGAAAAGTCCCGGCCTGCCGGGACCTTCCTCCCGCCGCCGCCGGGACCTCTGCGCCCTATCTTCACGAGCACAAGATTAGCATATTAGCTTGGATTGTCAAGGGGAAAATGGGGATTTCTGTAATGCGTCAGTGAAGAGAGAGGAAAAGGTAGGGCGGGCAGTCCCCTGCCCGCCCCGGCGCGCACGGAGTGCGCGCCCTACCAGCCGAGACTGAGAAGCTGTGAAAAAATTGAAAATCGTCAGAAATCGCTTGCGCAAGTCGTTGATTATCAACGGGCACATCTTGTGTTTTAAGCTTTCTGCCAATTTTTTCACAGCTCCTGACGCATTACGAACAGCCGGCTTGTTTGATTGGCAAAATGCTCCGTTCGTTCTATGATTTGCGGAAATGACCGTTCCAGAAATCATTGCAGCGCTCACCCCCTACACCGGGCATTTCCCCAGGGCCGCCGTGGAAGCGGCCATGGCGCAACAAGAAGAAGTGACGCCCCGCCTGCTCCGCGCTTTGGAGGAGGCCGCCCAGGCTCCCGGGAAGTTCGCGTCTCAGGAGAATATGTTGCACATGTTCGCCACCTATCTGCTGGCGCAGTTCCGGGACAAACGCGCCTATCGTCCCTTGACCGGGATTCTCGCCGCTCCCGGCGATACCGCGGATCAATTATTCGGAGACACGATCACCGAGCGGATTGACAACATCCTGGCCTCCGTCTATGACGGCGACCCGGAGCCGGTCAAACGGCTCGTCGAAGGCGATGACGTTTACGATTACGTCCGCGGAGCCGCGGTGGACACATTTATGGTGTTGACCCACACGGGACAAATCCCGCGCCAGGAGGTGGTGGACTATTACCGGGACCTGTTCCGCGGGAAATTGCGCCGCGAATGCAATCAAGTCTGGAATGCGCTGGCCTGCGCCGTGGCGGACTTGCCGGCGCCGGAGTTGGCGGCAGATTTGCGCCAGGCGTTTGCGGATGGCTTGGTGGATCAGAGCTTTGCGGATTTGGACGGCCTGGAGCGGGACGCCCTTGTGCCGTTCGAGAAAAAGGAGCCTTGGAAACGGGAAAAACTATCCTCGCTCGTTTCAGACGCCGTCTCCGAGATGTCGTGGTGGGCCGCCTTCGAAGCCGATGACAGGCCGGAACCATCTGTGTTGCCTCAAGAACCGATTGCGCCAGCGCCGCCGCTCCGCGCCATCGAACCCGTTGAGCCTGCAAAGGCCGCCCCCGAAACCGCGCCCGGCGCGGGCATCCGGCGCGGTCCCAAAATCGGCCGCAACGATCCCTGTCCCTGCGGCAGCGGCAAGAAGTATAAAAAGTGTTGCCTGGGCAAATGAAGGGAGGATACCGCATAATGATGATGCGTAGCGGAGTCAATTTCGGGGAAAGGGGAACGTCTTTCGGAACATTTTATTACGAACGGAAATCAAAGCAGCCCACTACCGGGCCGCAGGCGGCAAATCATCCTCCCCTTTATCCACAGGCGTGACCGGATCAATCCATATCCAGCACAGGCCGCCGACGGCGTAAACGGCGGCGGAAATGACGAGCGCGAGCGTCCAGTTGTGGTTCAGGTATTGGAGAATATAGCCCACGGCCACCGGCCCGGCGGCGCCGCCAAATTGGCTGGCCGTATTCATGGTGCCGGAGACGGTGCCGGCGTATTTCCCGCCGACATCCATGGCCGTGCGCCAGCAGACGGGCAAGGACAGGTCGAGCAAGAAACCGGCCAGCCCCATGGCCAGCATCGCCCAGACCGGGTCGGCGATGCGGGGCGAGAGCAGCAGCATGGCCGCAGCCCCCCAGTAGCCCGCACAGGCCAGGCCCCGGCGGACGCGGGCCAGGGCGAAGCCGCGCCGCACCAGCCAGCCGGCCAGCCAGCCGGAAAGGAGGCAGCCAAAGCCGCCGAAAAAGAGCGGGATGCCGGAGAGCAAAGCGCCTTTTTGCAGTTCCACGCCGCGCGCCTCCCGCACGTAGGTCGGCAGCCAGGTGATGTAAAAATACCAGCCGTAGCCGAAACAAAAGTACTGCACGAACAGCAACCAGACGGTGCGCGAGCGCAGGATTTTCGGCCAGGGAACTTTCACAGGACCGGTGGCCTGTGGCCGGGTTTCCTTGATGAGTTCCAGTTCGGCGGCGTTGACGCCGGGATGGTGGCGCGGATGGTCGCGGAACCACGAGTAGAAAAGCGCGGACCAGACCAGGCCGGGGACGGCGAAGACGGTGAAAGCCCACCGCCACGAACCCACCCGGGAAACGACCCACAGGAACAACAACGGGGTGGCCGCTCCGCCCCAGCGCGTGCATAACCACATGACGCTGACGGCCCGGTTCCGCTCGCGCGCGGGCAGCCAGTTGGTGAACGTCTTGGCCAGGTTGGGAAAGGCGCCGGCTTCGCCGGCTCCAAACAGGCCTTGCGTGATTAACAGGGAAACGTAATTCCAAACCCAACCCATGGCGGCCGTGAAGAAGGACCACAGGAGCACGACCTCCATCAGCACCTTGCGCGGCCCGACCTTGTCCCCGAGCCAGCCGCTGGGAATCGCGAACATCCCGTTGGCGAGAATAAACACGGCAAACACGTAGCCCATTTGCCTGTCACTCAAGCCAAGATCGGTCGCAATATAAGGTTTGGCCTGCGACATGCAGACGCGGTCAATGTAAGTGATGGCGGCCAATGTCGCCGCGAACACGACCACCCAGTGGCGGGCGCCGGTCGGCTGGAGCGGCCCCGCTGTCGCGGGCGGAGCGTCGCGCCGGAGTCCGGGATCGGGAGGGTTCATGTTCCGTGCGTTAAGCCGGGGGCGGTTGGCCTGGGCAATCCATAAGCGATGGCCGGAGAGTAGGAGTATTCCCGGTGGATGGCAACGCCATTTTGCTTTTTGCCGGCCACAATCCGCTCACACCCCGCCCCGGAAACGCGGCGGGCAGCCGTTGGGCTTGCCCAATGGGTTGGCGGGGAGTTAAATGGCAGGCATGGCGCACGCCGATTTTGTTCATCTGCATCTGCACACCGAGTACTCGCTGCTCGATGGGGCCTGCCGCCTGGACCGGCTGATGGACAAGGCCCACGAACTGAAATTCCATTCCCTGGCCATCACCGATCACGGCGTGCTTTACGGGGCGATTGATTTTTACAAGGCGGCGCGGGAAAAAGGGATCAAACCAATCCTCGGCTGCGAGTTGTATGTCGCGCCGGGCAGCCGCCTGGAAAAAAAATCCGGCGGCGGCGGCCGGGATGCCTATCATCATTTGGGCGCGCTGGCCCAGGATGAGACGGGCTACCGCAACCTGGTCAGGCTGGTGACGGCCGCGCACTTGGAGGGGTATTATTACAAGCCGCGGGTGGACAAGGAGATCCTGGCGGCGCACAAGGAGGGGCTGATTTTCCTTTCGGGCTGCCTGAAGAGCGAAATTCCCGAATTGATCGTCCAAGACCAACTGGCCAGGGCGCGCGACACCATTGATTGGTTCAAACAAACCATGGGGGCGGAGAATTTTTACCTGGAGCTGCAAAATCACGGCCTCAACGACCAGGCGAAGGTCAACCGCCAATTGATTGCCTGGGCCGGGGAATTCGGCTTGAAACTGGTGGCGACCAACGACGTGCATTACATTAACAAGGAAGATTCGCACGCGCACGATTGCCTGATCTGCATCGGCACCCAAGCCCTGCTCAGCGACACCAAACGGATGCGCTATGAGCCGGAGCAGTTTTATTTGCGTTCCGCCGGGGAAATGAAGGCGCGGTTCGCCGAGGTTCCGGAGGCGGCGCTCAACACTCTGGAGGTGGCGGAAAAGTGCAACGTGGAGATCGAATTCGGCAAGCTGCATTATCCGCTTTTTCATCCGCCGGGAAACGCCAGCCGCGAGGGTTTCCTGCGCCAATGGCTGGTGGAAGGGTTGCGCTCCCGCTACACCATCCACGCCCGCGCCCAGGGGGAGCAATTCCTGGTGGACGGAATCGAAGACCCAACCAAGCTGCCTGCTTGCCAGGCGCCCGCCGCATCCGGTCGCGGATCGCGGATTGCGGATTGCGGATTGGACACCCCCGAGGTTGCCGCCGCCGTAAAACTGGTCATGGACCGTCTGCAAACGGAACTCAAAGTCATCGAGAAAACGGAGTTCATCAGCTATTTCCTGATCACGGGGGATTTTGTCCGTTATGCCCGGAGCCAGGGGGTGGCGTGCGTGGCGCGCGGCTCGGCGGCCGGCTCCCTGGTGACTTATTTGCTGGAAATATCCAATATGGATCCCATTCGCTACGGTTTGCTCTTTGAACGTTTTCTCAATCCGGAACGGGTCAATCCGCCGGATATTGACATTGATTTCGCGGACGACCGGCGGGGGGATGTGATAGAGTACGTGCGGCAAAAATACGGGCGCGACTCGGTGGCGCAGATCATCACCTTCGGCACGATGGGGGCCAAATCGGTCATCCGCGACGTGGGGCGGGTGATGGGGTTAAGCTATGGCGAATGCGACCGGCTGGCGAAGATGATTCCCAACGAGTTGAAGATGACGCTGAAAAAGGCGCTGGAAACCGCGCCCGATTTCAAGCAGGCCTACGAGAAGGAGGCGCAGACGCGCCAACTGGTGGACACGGCTTTTGTGCTGGAGGACTTGACGCGCAACGCCTCGGTCCACGCCGCCGGAGTGGTCATTGGCGATCAACCGCTGGCCAACCTGCTGCCTCTGAAGAAGGACGAGGACGGGGCCATCGTCACGCAATACGCCATGGGGCCGGTGGGCGACCTGGGCCTGCTCAAGATGGATTTCCTGGGATTGAAGACGCTGACCGTCATCCGCAAAACCTGCGACCTGGCGCGGCAGTTCCACGGGGTGGAAATTCCGATTGACCATTTGCCGCTGGATGACGCCAAGACCTACGACCTGCTCAACAAGGCCAACACCATCGGCATTTTCCAACTGGAATCCGGCGGGATGCGCGATTTGTGCCGGAGATTCCAGATCAGTTCGGTCGAGCACATCACGGCGCTGGTGGCGCTCTACCGTCCCGGGCCGATGGACCTGATTCCCGATTTCATCCGGCGGCGGCACGGGGAAATCAAGATCGAATACGAGCATCCGCTGCTGGAGCCGATTTCGCGGGAAACTTACGGCGTGTTGATCTACCAGGAGCAGGTCATGCAGGCCGCCCAGGTGCTGGCCGGCTACACCCTGGGGGGCGCGGACCTGCTGCGGCGGGCCATGGGAAAAAAGAAGCCGGAGGAAATGGCGCGGCAACGCGAGGTGTTCGTCAAGGGCTGCGCCAGTGTCAACAGTATTCCGGCGGCCAGGGCCAACCCGATTTTTGATTTGCTGGAAAAATTCGCCGGCTACGGCTTCAACAAGTCCCACGCCGCCGCCTACGCCATGGTGGCCTACCAGACGGCCTGGCTCAAGGCCAATTATCCGGTGGAATTCCTCAGCGCCATGATGACCAACGACATGGGGGACACGGCCAAACTGGGCGTCCTCATCGGCGAAGCGCGCAATTTCCACATCGAAGTGCTGCAGCCGGACATCAACGAGAGCGGCGTTTATTTCACGCCCAGCGCGGCGGGGGCGGCGGGGGGCGGGGCGGCGGCGATTCGATTCGGACTGGCGGCCGTCAAGGGCATCGGCGAAATCGCGGTGGAGAGCATCCTGCAGGCGCGGGCCGCGGGGGGCAGATTCACCTCGCTGGCCGATCTGTGCGAGCGGGTGGACGGGCGGACTGTCAACAGGAAATGTTTGGAGGCGCTGATCAAGTCCGGCGCCTGCGACGGCTTCGGCGAGACCCGCGCCACGCTCTTTTCCAGAATGGACCGGGCGCTGACGCGGGCGGCCGGAATCCTCCAGGACCGCAATCGCGGGCAGGACACGCTTTTTGGGATGCTGCGCGAGGACGCGGCCGGGAGGCCGGAAATGGAAAAGCCACTGCCGGAATGGCCGCAGCATGAGCTGCTGGCGCACGAAAAGGAGCTGCTCGGTTTTTATGTGACAGGCCATCCGCTCACGCCGTTTGAGGGGATTCTAAAACAGTACGCGCTGCATCAGTCCGGCCAGTTGCCGGAATTGAAGAACCGGGAGATGACGCGCATCGGCGGCCTGGTCGGCGCGGTGCAAAAGGGCATTTCCAAAAAGAGCAACAAGCCGTACGCGCTGGCCACGCTGGAGGACTTGTCCGGCTCCGTGCAGGTGCTTTGCCTGAACGAGAACTACGAGAAATTCAAGGATCTGCTCTCGCCCAACAAACCGCTGCTCGTCACCGGCGAGGTCAACCTTTCCGAGGACAAGCCGAAGATTTTCCCGCAGGAAATCATCCCGCTGGAGGACGCGCCGCGCGCCTACACCAAACAGGTCCACCTGCGGTTGCACAGCGCCAACGTCAAGCCGGGCGATTTGGAGGCGGCGCGCGATTTGATCGCCGCCCATCCCGGCAAGTGTCCGGTGTTTTTATGCCTGATGCGGACCGGGGGCGAGGCGGTTTTCATCGAGACGCACAACCGGTATGCCGTCAGCCCGTCGCTGGGTTTTCAGCAGGCGGTGGATGAAAAGTTTGGCGAGGAAACCTATTACGCCAAGGTGGACGCCGCGCTTCCCGAACGCGCCGGGCGGCGCTGGGAGAGGCGCGGGGAGGCGAATGGAGGCGGGGAGTAGTTGGACGAACAAAGCGAAGATGGAGGATGGAGGATGGAGGATGGAGAAGGCAAAGGTAGGGCGGGCAGTCCCCTGCCCGCCGAGGGAACCGGCCCGCGGCGGCCAGCGGAGTGGCCGCCCTACCAACCAGGACTCGCATGGCACCGGAGAAAAGATTCGGCGAAAAGATTTCACTTGCCAATACATCGGTTTCCGATGTATGGTTGCGGCTATATGAATTTTAAGGGCAGTTTGACGGCCTTAATTTTGCAGAATCTCAGCCGGGGGCCGAACCACGGCTATCGCATCGCGCAGGAGATCAAGGCCCAATCGAAGGGCGTGCTGGATTTCAAGGAGGGCACGCTGTATCCGGCCTTGCACGGGCTGGAAGGCAAGGGGCTGATCAGTTCGGCGACGCGCGATGAAAACGGGCGCACGCGCCGCTATTACAAGCTGACGGAGAAGGGCAATAAAGCGCTGGTGCGGGAACGGGAGGAATGGCTCCAATTTTCGGGGGCAATCAGCCTGATTTTGCAGGAGGCGTGATGAATATTTTTCGAAAACCGCGCCCGCAAAATCTTGCCGACTGGCTGGAAATCGCCACTGCGGAACTCGCGCCTTCGGCTCAAGATCGCATCTGCATGGACATCGCGTCCCACTACTATGAAGCGGTGGATGAGCATGAGCGGAAGGGTTTGAGCCTCTCGGCCTCCAAAGGAGCGGCGCTGGCCGAGTTGGGGGATGCAAAAGCCGCAGCCCGGCATTTTCGCAGGTCGCATTTGACGTTACGGGAATTTTGGAAGGTCTGCGCGTTGTTAAAGCTCGCTTCTCTCAATTGGGGGGGGACCCTCTGCGCAAGCGGGCTTTGATTGCCTGATGTGCTTGCTGTGCTTTGTCAATATGCATCTGTTCCGTGTGACCAGTAGTTTGGCGTATGCCGTGGTTGCCCTGCTCTTGCTTCTTGGGATTATTCGCGTTGTTCTGGCAAGACGCAAACGCGCAGTGCCAAGCCTGCCGCTGCTTGTTTTGATGGCGTCTGTGAGATCGTTTAACAATGGACTACTTACCCTGCTCTACGTGACCGTCCTGTTTGTGCCAAACCAGCCCTCCACGGTGGAACTTGTGCCTGGTCTTTCTCTGGGTTTTCTGGGTCTAGCGGGCTTGTTCGGGATTGCGGGCTTGTTCGGGATTGCACACGGACTTTGGCTCTTCGGACTCCGCAACAAGCTTGGGAAAGTCGCCGAAGACTGGATGGGGGAAGCAGTCGCACCCCGGAATGAGATTCCGCCCGACAAGCCCATTGCCTCCTGATGCGCTGAAATTAACCTTTCCTCAACGGCGAAGTCTCCTGGGAGACGGTGTCGTCCGTTTGTTGTGGTGCCGGCGCGGCGCGCCGATGCCGGGCCACAGGCTCGACACGACAAGGCCGGCCTCCGCCGGTTCTCACAGCAGCTTGATTTGCTGTTGCTCCTTGTCCACGCCCGGCACCAGGCCCTCGATGCGCCGGCGGCGGCGTTCCATGATGTTTTTGTCCACCAGCGGATCGTAGGGCACCGGATACCGGCCGTCGTAACAGGCCATGCAAAAGGATTCCCGCGGCAACCCGGTGGCGCGCACCATGCCTTCCTGGGACAAATAACCGAGCGAATCGGCGTTGATATAACGGCGGATGTTGTCCAACGAATAGTTGGCCGCCATCAATTTGCTCCGGTCCGGAAAATCAATGCCATAGACGCACGGGTTCATGTGGGGCGGACAGCTCACCAGCACATGGACCTCTTTCGCGCCGGCCTCCTTTAAATTATTGACACGCGCTTTGCAGGTGGTGCCGCGCACAATGGAGTCGTCCACCACGATGACGCGCTTGCCGCGCACCAGTTCGGTGATCAAGTTGAGCTTCACCCGCACGTCAAAGTCGCGGATCAGTTGGGAGGGCTGGAGGAAACTGCGGCCGACATAGTGGTTGCGCACGAAGGCCATCTCGTAGGGGATGCCCGAAGCCAGCGAGTAGCCCAGCGCCGCGCAGTTGCCGCTGTCGGGCACGGGCACCACCACGTCGGCGGCGATGGGCTGTTCGCGGGCCAGTTCGCGGCCCATGTCCACGCGCACCTTGTACACGTTGCGGCCGGCGATGTTGCTGTCGGGGCGCGCAAAATAGACATATTCGAATATGCAGAAGGCGCGGGCGGTCTGTTCGGGGAAGGCCTGGATGGAGCGCGGGCCGTTTTTGTCAATAATCACGATTTCGCCCGGCTCGACGTCGCGCTCGGTTTTGGCGGAGATCAAATCCAGGGCGCAGGTTTCGCTGGCCAGCACCCAGGCCTCGCCGGCCCGGCCCAGGCAGAGGGGACGGAAGCCGAAAGGATCGCGCACGCCGATCAATTCCGATTCGGTCATGATGACCAGGGAGTAAGCGCCTTCCAGGCGGCGCACCGTCTGGACGAGATTGTTCTCGTTGCCGCCGATGGTGGGCTGGGCGAGGAGGTGGAGGATGATTTCGCTGTCCACGCTGGTGGTGAAGACCGCGCCGTGGCTTTCCTCCAATTCCTCGCGCAGGGGGGCGGCGTTGGTCAGGTTGCCGTTGTGGGCGATGGCGATCTGGCCGCGTTTGCTGTCGCCGGTGAGCGGCTGGGCGTTGCGCAGGTGGGAGGAGCCGGTGGTGGAATAGCGGGTGTGTCCGATGGCCATGGAGCCGGCCAGGCCGGGCAGGACGTCGGGGCCAAAAATCTGGGAAACCAGGCCCATGCGTTTGTGCTCGTGGAACCGGCCGTTGTCGCAGGAGACGATGCCGGCGCTTTCCTGGCCGCGGTGTTGCAGGGCGTAGAGGCCGTAGTACGTCAAGTCCGCGGCGTTGGGATGGCCGTAAATGCCGAACACGCCGCAGTAATGTTTTGGTTGGCCGCTGTGCGAATTCAAAGGCCCATTGTAGAGCCGTCCGGCGCAAGTTCAAGGATTAAGGTGAATCTATCGGCTGAATTTGTTGTTGCCGGGCGACCGGCTGGGTCAAGCGGTGCTTCGCCTGAGATTCTCCAGATTGCAACCGGGGATAAACTTGCTCTTATTCCAGAGCTTCCTATAAAAATCCTCGAAGGAGGGGTTGGCCAGCCAATCTTTGAGCGGGGCGTCCTTGACGAGATTGGCGATGGCCTCCTCCTGCTTATCTGGTCCCGATACTTTGAGTGCTGCCTCGAAAAGGCCCTTGGGATCGTCAACCCGGAACTCGTTCGGCTGCCTTCCGGTTTGGGAGGCGATCCAGTCACATTGACAGCAAAGCCATGATTCGACATTGCGGCTGCATACCCCGAAAACGGCCAGGTGCCGGCTCTGCGCGGTGCAGCGCGCCTCATCCTTTTTTAGGACCTCGCGCCAGTTCTCGTCGTTGGAATCCCGGAGGAAGATAATAAGATCGGCTCCTTTGAACATGAGTTCGTGGCAGGTATTTGGGATTTCGCGGCGCTGGCTTTGACCGGTTGTGCCCCGAAACTTCCCTTCAATCAAGCTGGCCTGTGGGCACCAGCGGCGCTGCAGCCCCCTTAAGAGAGCGCGATCAGTGCTGCCTTCGACCGAGTACCCGATTTTCACCCCAACATCTCCCGGAAATGAAGTTCACCCAGAGGCATGTCGTCGAGAAGCTTTTTCACCAGTCTTTCATCGGGCTTCGTCAAGACGGAACCCGGCGAGCCTGGTTTCATCAAGTGGACGGCTTCGAGGTGAGCATCGAACAAATCAATGACGTAAGGGCTGTGCGTGGTGAAAATGCACTGGCCTTTGCGGCCGGAGAAATCCATTTGTTCGAAAAGGGGCTTGAGATGTCCCACGTAAAGCCCATTCTCAGGCTCCTCGAAAATTATGAGGCGGGGAAGATTCGGAACGGGAGGCAGTTCAGCCAAAATCATCGTGATCAAGGATAAGGCCAAGAAACGAAGCGTGCCGTCAGACACGCTTTGGACGCTGAATTTGCGGCCTGATTTGTCCATTAGGAAAAATTGAATAAAATCAGGATCGGGACTGGGAAATTCAAATTTTTCGATCTTGGGTTCCAGCAGACGGAGAGCCTCGATCACTTTTTTTTCCAAACCCGGCGTTGAATTGTGAACGGTGAAAAGGAACTTGCTGAAATTATCCCCAACGGGGGTGGGAAGGGGAGTTTTGGATGTGACTTTTGGATTGCGGAGAGCGCTTGGCTCCAAGTTGAAATAGATGCAGTTGTAGAGGAACTCCTTGAAAAGGAGAGCCAGCCGGCTGGCCTCGGTGTCAAAGATTTTTGAGAGGGCCGTGGATTCTGGCGGGACTTGGGATTCTGTCAGATGATCCGCATTGAAACCTGAATTCAGAAAAGCTCTTTCGTTGGTCAACTTGGCCGCCCCGCTGTGGTTCTCGATTAAAGTGACTTGGTCGAAGCTCTGTCCCGTGACGACGAGCTTTTCGTCAAGCACTTTGAGGAGTTGCTTCAAGGTTGATTGCTCCTGCTCCGCAGAGAGCCGCAACGAATAGTTGTAGTTGTAGGTTTTCGAACCCGCCTCCAGTTCAACCTCCGCTTCCATTTCAATGATTTTTTCTGTCACAGCCACGTTGGTGATGTTCCAGCTCTCTCCCAATACCCAGGTGGCGGCTTGATCCAAAGTCAAAAACGAGCTGCCGCAGAGAAAGCGCAACGCATGGCACAAATTCGTCTTGCCGGCGTTGTTGGGCCCGATCACAAGATTGACTCCCACCGGCCGGAATTCGATATTCAGGAGATTCCTGAAATTACTGACTCGAAATCTCTTCAGCATTCGGGCTGAAGCTTACTGCCCGGAAGCCGGATTGCAACCATTTCCTGGTGCATCCGTCTTGGGTGGGTGTGTGGCCGCAAAGTAACCTGAGTTCAGGCGGCGAGTTTGATTTTGAGATAATCAGAGTTGTGAAGGCGGTTCCAGCACTGGTCCCATCGATTGCTTTTGAGGGCGAGACGCAAGTT
>JBEKIA010000046.1:0-20801 GCA_050011995.1 Verrucomicrobiota bacterium | reverse complement strand
GACCGTCAGAACGCCTTCTGGGTCTATCGCGGCTTGAACGCCGGTTTGCCTCCGCTGGCGGCTGGCACTTACAACGCCGTTTCCGGCGCGTTTGGCCCGTTGATCCCCGCCACGGCGGTGGTGAACATGCCCTTCGCCTACTATCTCCACGTCTCGCGTTTGGTCAGTTCAATGACGGTGAGCAATTCCCCCACGCTGCCGGCCGGGTTGAGCGCGTCGGTGACGACCAACGGCATTGCCATCCTCGGCACGCCGCTGGTCACCGGCTCCAACACCTACCTGATTACCATCCAGGACTTGGCGGACAATTCAGTCGTGACCAACAGCCTCTCCATCAAGGTGGTCGCCAGCGGGATGCCTTCCGGGCAGAGTCCTCTCATCATCGTCAGCACCAATCAGTATTCTGGAACGACGGTCGCTTACACCGGGCGGCCTCCGTTCCTGGCGGAGCCGGCCGCGCCGAGCAACAGTTTCACGATGCGGTTTTATTACGAGAATCAGGCGGGCTTCGACTGGCCGGGTTATACCGCGCCGCCGGTGGGGGCGATTGTGCCGTACCTCCTGCCAAAGGACGCCAGCGGAAATTTTGTGGGCGATCCGACGAAGAAGACAACAACCAGCCAGGACATTGTCTATCGGCCTGTTTGGCCGTCGCTGGTGGATGGGCAGCCGCTGCCAACCTTATATTCCGGCCAGACGCTGACGGAGCCGATCAATGGTTTGCCCGAGGTGCGCGGCCAGAGCAGCGTCCAGGTGCTCTATGAGCAATCCATCGCCACCAACAACATCACGGAGGGATTTGCCAAGCAGAGCGTGGCACTCTACGACCCGACGGTGCAGAAGACCGCGAGTCTGCCGGCGCAGGGCTTGAGCCAGCTTCCGGCGGGCGTGGTGTCCAGCATGTTTGAGGGCAAGTATTATTTCCCGACCCTTCCCCCCAATTTGGCCACCCGCCTTTGGTTCGATCCCAGCACAACCAACCTGGTCTTTCAGGGCCAGTTCGTGGATGACATCGTCGGCGAGAAGTATCTCATGCTCAACGTGCTGGCCGGGGCCGATCTGGCGGCGGTGCAGCAGTTGTGCCCCGCCAGTGATCTCAATTACATCCCATGGACAAACCTGGTGGCGAGCCTTTCCGCGCCGCTTTACACCTTCCACCAAACGCCGGGCGTTCCGGGAAGTTATGTGAACGACCCCACGCAAACGACCACCAATTATGCCGGGGATCTGGTCGCCATCAGCAGCGGCGAGCAACAGGTGGACTCTTACGCCCTGAGCGCCACCGGCCCGGGCGTGGGCTACGTCTCTTTCGTCGTGGGCAATACCATCAATCCGGCCTTCTCCAGCGACCCGGTTACCGTTTATATCATCCGCGCCGCGCCGCCGCTGTTTCCAGGCGAATTGAAAGTCATCCCGGACGCCAACCCATTGAGCGTCTCCTTATCCTTCCAGCACACCGCCGATCTGGCCGGCCGCTCGTCGGATTATCTGTATGACTGGCGCATTATGCCCCCGGTGGACGGGCTGCCGCCGATCACCGACCCGACGAATTGGACGCCGCTGGCTTATGGGAGCGATCTTACGCACTACACGATGGGCGGCTCTTTGGGGATTGAATCTCTGGGCGACAATTATGTGGCGATGCGCTACCGCGATACGAATGTGGCTGCCAACCCGGCGGATACGAATTGGTCGCCGTGGACGGCCCCCGTGCTCGCGCCGGGCTACATCAGCCGGGTTGTGGCCGGAATCAACCCCTTTGACCAGACCACGACCGATCTCTTTGACAACCCGGTCAACACCACCGGAACCGTCATCGCGGAGGCCGGCCACCGCTGGGAGGGCGACGTGGCGTTGAACGCGCAGACCCTGACCAACGCCGGATTGATCGAGATTTACGAAACCGTGCTGCACCAGGGAGAGAACATCAGCATTGACGCCGGCTACAATTACGGACCCGCCAACAGCGCCTTGCTGCTCATCACCGGCTACCTCAATGATCTCTACAACGACGTGGCCAACGACGCCTGGGCCAACGCGCAAAATCCCACCATCAGCATCGGGACCGACAACACGACTTATGGCAACCTGGCCACCTCTCTCTTTTGTTTCCAAGGGGAAGTGCCTTCCCTGCTGGAGCAGGATCTGGCCCTGCTGCGAGGACGCGATGACACGCTGGAGCCGGGCGTGGAGTTGGCGCCGGTCTATAACCGGCTCTATTGGAACTACACGCTGGGCATCAACGCCGGCGAGGTCATCTACGCCCTCAATTACAACATCCAGGATGAAAACGGCGACGGCGTGATCAACGCGGCCGACGCCGCCATCCTCTATCCCATGGGCCACGGCGACGCCTACGGCCATTATCTCACCGCGCTGACCTATTATTACCAGTTGCTGTTGAACCCCAATTTTGACTGGGTGCCGCAGATTGAGGCGGTGAGCGTGCTGGGGGCCACCGTCTCTGTCAATTATGAGGACGAGCGCAAGTTCGCCTCCACGGCGGCGTCGCTGGCCCGCACGGGCGAGCAGGTTTTCGACCTGACTTGGCGCGAGGGTTACCAGGGGGGCGGCACCAGCGCGGGCTGGTCCAGCTTTGGCGCCTCCCAGCCCAACACCTCGCGCCCCTACAACGTCGGGGGCGGGACGGCTTATGTGACCAAGTATTGGGGATTGGATCACTGGGCGACCCGGACGGACATGGGCGCCTATTTGAACTGGGTGGTGGGCAATGCCATTCTCCCGCCGGTGGATCCCAATCCCGCGGACGAGGGCATCCAGAAGGTGGACCGCACCACGGTGCCGGAATTGGTCGAGCTGCCGCAGACCGCCACCCAGCTTCAGGCTGACATGGACAACGCGGAAGCGGGCTTCACGCCGCTGAACCTATCCCAAAACGCCATCCCGTTCGACATCAACCCGCTGCTGGTGACCGGCGCCAACCCGCAGACGCATTTCGAGCAAATTTACTCGCGGGCGTTGGTGGCGTTGAACAACGCCGTGGACGCGTTCAACAACGCCCAGGGCGTCACGCAGGAATTGCGCCAGGAGCAGAATTCGCTCACCGATTTCCAGGCGTCGGTCACGGCGCAGGAGTTGGCCTACAACGACCAGTTGATTGAACTCTACGGCACGCCCTATCCGGAGGACATGGGGCCGGGACAAACTTATCCCCAAGGCTACACCGGACCGGACCTGCTCCATTACACCTACGTGGAGAACCCGGACACCAACACCTTCGGCGGGATACTGAACGATCCAACCCAGCCGCAAACCTATCTTCTGGACGTCCAGCAACTTCCGCAGGACTGGACGAGCAACATGTACGACAACTTCAATTTCATCATGGAGAGCACCGCCCCCGGCTACGCCAGCAGCACGAATGTGGTGCCCTTCACTATTGGTCCCGACGGTTTCTTCAACAAGCCGGCGGCCTGGACCAGCCAGCGCGGGACGGTCGGTTCCATTCAGCAGGCCATCTCGCAGTACATCGCGGCGGAAAACGCTTTGCGCAACGACGCCGCCAGCGCCATGGGTGACAAACAGTCGCTCGACAAGGCGATGAACGCGTTCACCGCCCAAGAGACCTTCACGTCCTACATCACTAGTTTGGGCAACACTGATATTGACCTGGGAACGGCCATCGCATCGTTGAATATGGGCTACGCCATCGAGAATCAGTGGACCACTGTGGCGGAGGGGATCGCCGAAGATATTGCCACCACTCTCCTCAGTTCCATCCCCACCACAATTATCGCCGGCTTGGCGTTTGGCGGAAACGTGGCACAACCGGCGGCGGGCGCCGCCTACGCCACCGCCATCAATGTCAAGGACGTGCTGACGGTGATCAACGCGGGTGCTTTCACCGCCGTGCAAGCCGCGGATCTGGGCTGTCAAATCGCCATCAACGAAAATCAGGAATCAATCGCGAATGCCCAAATGGAAAACGGGCTGCAAAACGCGGTTCTCGCCCTGGGTCAACTGGAGAACAGTCTGCAAGGCGATCTGGGCACCCTGAACGACCAATTGAGGAAGGTGAGCGACGCGCAGGCCGCCTACCAGGCGCTCGTGGCCCAGGGCAACCGCATCCAGGCCGAACGCCTCACCTTCCGCCAGCACGCCGCCGCCGTTATCCAAGGCTACCGCACCAGCGACCAGGCCTTTATCCTGTTCCAAAACGAGGACCTGCAGCGCTACCAGACCCTGTTCAATTTGGCCGCCGAGTACGCCTTCCTGGCCGCGCAGGCTTACGATTACGAAACCGGCCTGCTCAACACCACCCAGGGAAAAGCCTTTCTCAATCAAATCATCAGTTCCCAAGCCATCGGTGTGGTCAATAACGGCGTGCCCCAAGCCGGCGCGAGCGACGGCGGCGACCCCGGCTTGGCCGGCGCGCTGGCGGAAATGGACGCCGACTGGCAGGTGCTCAAGGGCCGGCTCGGCTTCAATAATCCCGACGGCTACGGGACGACCGTTTCGCTGCGCACCGAGAATTACCGCATCCTCGGCACCAGCGACGGGGACGCCAACTGGCAGCAGGTTCTGCAGCAAGGCCGGGTGGCCGATCTGTTGAGCGACCCCGACGTGGAGCGCTACTGCCTGCAAATTGACGACGGGAGCGGCCTGCCGGTTCCGGGCATCATCCTCAACTTCAGCACGATAATCGCCGACGGCATGAACCTGTTCGGCAATCCGCTCGCGCCCGGGGACCACGACTTCAGCCCGAGTTCCTTCGCCACCAAGATATTCTCGGTGGGCGTGGATTTCGACGGCTACATTGGCATGGACAATCCATCGCCCAATGGCGGCACGACGCCGGCCGACCCTTCCACCGACCCGAATGCGCTCGCGGCGACGCCTTACGTCTATCTCATCCCGGTCGGAGTGGATTCGATGCGCAGCCCGCCGCTGGGCGACGCCAGCGCGATCCGCACTTGGAACGTGGACGATGTGACCATTCCGCTGCCGTTCAACATAGGCGGGTCGGACTATTCCAGCCAGCCTTTCTACACCTCCGCCGACTCGTTGACCGAGCCGCTTTTCGCGGTGCGCGGGAACGAGGCTTTCCGCCCGGTCTCCTCGACGGATGCTTTCAGCACAAGCATCTACGGGGCCAGCGGCGCTCTTCAGCCTTCCCAATTCACCAACCAGCGCCTGATCGGCCGTTCCATCTGGAACAGCAAGTGGAAGCTGGTCATCCCGGGCCGGACACTTCTGTCCGACCCGAACCAGGGATTGGCCCGGTTCATCGCGTCGGTCAAGGACGTGAAACTTTACTTCATTACCTATTCCTATTCAGGCAACTAACCCTTTCCCCGCGCACACCTATGAATAAAATTCTCAATCCATCCCAAGGCTGCCTGGTGATCCTGCTGGCGGCCGCCGCGGTTTGCAGCCTCGGGCCATGTCCATCCGCCCAAGGCATGCCGCCGGCTCCGGATCACCTGATCTACGGATTGGCCCGGGACCAGTACGGCACCCCGTTGAGCAGCGCCAATTCATCGGTGCTTCTCGTCACCCCGTCGGGCGTCCAGATCAACGGCCGCGTCCTTCCCGGCCTTGCCGCCGGCGTCAACTATCAGATCAAGGTGCCGATGGACTCGGGCGAGACCTCGCAACTCTACCGGCCCGACGCCCTCATCGTGTCCGCCCCGTTCACATTGTACGTGGTCGTTGACACAACGACCAATGTCCCCATCGAGATGACGGGCGGTTCTTTGCTGCTTGGCCAGCCAGGAGGCGCGACGAGGATCGACTTGACGCTCGGCACCGATTCCAACGGCGACGGCATCCCGGACGCGTGGGAATATGCCTACTTGTCCGCGCTGGGAACGAATGTTCCCCTCTCCTCGTTGAACGCCAATTCCAGGCTGGCCGGAGGCCTGACCTTGTGGCAGGCGTATTTGCTGGGCCTGCCGGTTTTCGACCCGGGCGCCACCTTTCAAGTCGCGCTGCTGGGGTTCAACGGCTCTTCCCCTGTACTGGAGTTTCCCGGGATGACGGGACGCTCCTACACGGTGTTTGGCTCCTCGGACCTCAATAACTGGACGCCGTTGACATTTAATTTGCCGACCGACGCCCCCGGCGCTCCCGCGCGAACGTTTTTTTATTCGCCCGCGATTCAGGATGTTCAACTACAGGTGATCGTGCCCGCCCCGGCCTCTTCCGCGACGTTTCTCAAGGTGCTGCTCCAATGACCGTGCCGCCGGCTTCGCCGTTCATCGCCCTTTACCAGAGATGAATTCAGCCCGCAAGAACGCCTTAAAATTGCTGCCGGCGGTTGCCGCCATCGGCCTGGCCGGGGCTTTCATCTGGGTCAGCGCCGCGCACCGCGCCAAACCGCCCGCCCCGCCCGCCCCGCCCGCCGTCGCGCGCCATGATTTGGCGCTGCGAAACGGGCGTTGGTATCGGGGCTTGGAAACCAACGCATTCACCGGATTGATGGTGGACTTTTACCCCGGCGGCGCCATCATGGCGCGCTCCATGATTTCCAACGGCCTGCCGAACGGGTGGTCGGAGACTTGGTACACCAACGGGCAAATGCAGGTCCGCGAAGGCTTCCGCAACGGCGTCTCCGACGGGTTGCGCGAGAAGTGGTACCAAAGCGGCCGGAAAAAGTCCGAAGCCACATTGGTTGACGGAAAGGCAACGGGCACCTTTCAGAGTTGGCATGAAAACGGCCAATTGTCGGAACGGATCCAAATGAAACTTGGCGAGCCGGAAGGCATCGCCTGGGCCTATTATCCCAGCGGCTTTGCCAAGGCCGAAACCACGGTGCAGGACGGCAAGGTGCTTAACCGGAGATCCTGGAAGGATGGCGAATACAAGACCACCCAGTAGCCGATGGCGCGGCTGGATCGGCATCGGCCTTTGCTTCCTCGTTTGGCCGGCGCCCGCCCGCGCACAACCCTCCGTCCAACGCGGCGTCACCGCCGGCGGCGGCGGCGCCGCTTCCGCGGGTCCTTACATGGTGGTTGGCACAACAGGCCAGCCAGCCGCCGGTTCCGCCAGTTCCCAGGCCTACGCCGTCAATGCGGGTTTCTGGGGCGCCTTCGGATCGCCCCCGATGCCCTCCGTACTGGTCTTGACCACCCTGTCCAACCAGCCGGTCCAACTCCCCGTCGCGACCCTGCTGGCTGGGAGCGATGCCGATGGCGATGCGGTGTCCCTTGTCAGCGTGGCTTCTTCCAGCGCGCAACGGGGTGTTGTCGTGCTGGCAGCGGGCCTCGTCACCTATACGCCGCCCAATGCGTTTCTCGGTGCTGATAGTTTCACTTACACGATCATTGATACGGGAGGCGACACCGCCATCGGCACCGTGTCGGTTAACGTCCTGCCGCAGGGCGCGCCGCCGACACTGACCAGTGAGCCGCAGGGCGGGACCGTGGGTTCCGGCGACAATGCAACGCTCACCGTGACGGCCAACGGCAGTGGAACACTTTTCTACCAATGGCAGTTCAATGGCGCCAACATCGCGGGAGCCACCGGCAGCAGATTAAGCCTGGACTCGTTGCAATTGACCAATGCCGGGCTTTACAGCGTGATGGTCAGCAACGGCGCCGGGACGGTCACCAGCGCCGTTGCCGTCTTGAACGTCGCGCCGCGATTGTCCGCGCAACTCACTAATCGCAGCGTCCTCTTGAGCTGGCCGGGGCCGTTTGTGCTGCAAACGGCCGGCAAGGTGGATGGTCCTTACCTTGACATCGCCGCAGCCGGAAGTCCGTATTTGGAAAGCACCACGACCAACGGGCAGCGCTACTATCGTCTTCGCTCCGTGCCCTTCATCCTGACAGGAACCAATATTGGGGGCGCCGGTTTCAGACTGGCCGGCGCCGGCATCCCGGGCTTCAACTTTGTCGTGGAAGGCTCGACCAACCTGGTGACCTGGCAGCCGCTGCAAACCAATTCGTCCCCATTCGCCTTCACTGACACGTCGGCGAGCAATCATCCGCTGCGCTTCTACCGCGCCGTACTGGCGCATTAACTCCAACTGAATGAGATGCCGTTGGCAAAAGCTCGTCAGGTCAAGAAACTCCTGCGGCCTCCCGCTAATGGAACTTCAGCAATCCACCCGGACGCTGCCGTGTGCGGATTTCCCCGGACGATTCGCCAACTCGGTCCGCCGCCGCAGGAATCCAGGTAATATGTCCTCAGAAAACAGCTCAAAGGTCGGCCCCGCCTGACGGACGACGAGCGCATCACGCTGGCCGAGATAGGCTACCGACTGGTCCGCAAAGCCCTGGCAGAAGTGGCGCAGATCGTCCGCCCAGAAACCATCCTGGCTTGGCACCGGAAGTTGGCGGCCCGGAGATTCGACGGCGTAAAGAATCGCTCCACAAGTGCGCCCCGATGGCTGTAAAATCATGCGCTCACGATCAAGGCAGCCATGGTTTCTGGACCTTGCCCCCATCTGAACACAGCCGCCGATTTTGCCGCACCTTTTGGATCAAGCTGGCTGAGAGTTGCCCTCTTTCACTTTGCAATTGCTGTGGACGGCTTTGTTCCGACGTTGGCCGGGCGGACGGCATCACCGCAAACCATGCTTGCGCATCGCTCGCGGAGACAAGTTCCCGATAATGGCGGTGAACCACGGCGGCGGAGTTTCCAAGCTCTCCGGCCACGCGCCCGGCGTCTCCGATCTGCGCAAAGCGATAGCTGGCGTAGGAGTGGCGCAAAGCGTTGTGCTTCCATTTCATCCCGGCGGTCGCGGCGGTCTGCCATTGGGCTCGGGTGATCGTGGCTGAATTTCCCGGCCACACCATACCTTGCCGGCCAGCGTAGGGCGCCAGCCAAGCGGCCAGCGTGTCGCAAATCGGCACAATGCGTCGGCTGGCGGTCTTGGCCTTGCGCGCGCCGACTTCGATAATGCGCCCGGCCAAGTCAATGTCGGCCCAGTCTAATCGCTCAATTTCGGCGGTACGCAATCCGGCAAACGCACCGGCGGCAAGGACGGGCAGGAATTCGGGCGAGGCGGCGGACATCAGCCGGGTGATTTCATCCGGAGTGAAAATTTCGATTTCGCCACCGTTCACTTTCACGCGCTCCACGCGCGAAACGGGATTCTCGAAAGCATATCCACGCGCCACGGCAAATTCAAAAAGCAGATGCAGGACGCGCCGGAAATTGACATAGCTTTGCGTGGAGAGTTTCAATCCATCCAACCATGCTTGAACCTCCGGTGTGGTGACGTTGCCCGCATCCATTTTGAACGCCTTGGCAAAACGGCCAAGGCGAGAGCGCAAATCTTGGACGTAAGGCAGCGATGCTTGGCGCGATTCCTTCACGGCGATAAGCTCCCTAACCACCTCGGCAACGGACTTCCGCTGAATCGGGGCGTGGCGGCCGACGTAAGACCTCGCCGCCTCAATGATCGCGTTGCCGTTGAGAATCTGGAATGCCTCGGCGAAAGTGGCGGCGGCCAGTTCCAAGGACACGCCGGTCGACTGCAACAGTTCGATGGCCCGCCCGAAGCTGGCGGCTTCGGCATTCCCCATGCTCGCGGCAGTGACGTCGCCGGTCGAAAGCTGTCGGGCGATGGCTTCTGCCTTCCGGCGAGCCTCTGCCGGATCCGTAAAGCCGAGCAACCGGCGCACTCCGGTAGTGTAGTCGCTGACTTCATAAATTGTCCGGCTCTTGCCGCTGGCAGTTGGACGTCTGCGAACATAAATTTTCACCGTGACATTTCCGGCTGTCACGGTGCCAGGCTTTGAACGACGTTTACGTTTCATCCCGCCAATGTCGGCAAAACGTCGGCAAGTGTCAATTACGATTCATAGAAAAGTTGTATATAATTTATCCTT
This sequence comes from Verrucomicrobiota bacterium, assembly GCA_050011995.1. GTDB lineage: Bacteria > Verrucomicrobiota > Verrucomicrobiia > Limisphaerales > Palsa-1400 > JBEKOF01. The sequence continues at coordinate 11,001 of JBEKIA010000046.1, read as the reverse complement.
AGGTAATTACATATACTTGTTGTTTGGTTTTTGAAACCATATACACGCTTTGCGGCGGCATCGGACTTGCTTCATCCTGGAGAATCCAACGCGACATGGTTTCAAAAACCATGTGCTCGTAGTTTTTGCGACAACGACGACGGAGCCGTGCCTCCGCACTGACAGTAACCACCATCAAGGCTTCCGAACTCCGGCGTCGGAAAGTTCCAGCCGCCAGGCAGCGCCTGGAATGAGAGCAGGAACATCGCACCGTTCTGCAATCATGATCCCAGGTCGCCGGCGCTTTTGAGGCGGATCCGGCGTTTCCGCATCTAGCCGGCGCCAAGACCCTTTGTTTTCAATGGTTTCCAGCATAATCGTGATCTGTGAAAGTGAGAATAAAGTGAGCATATTGGTGACAAACCCAGGCTGACACGGCAGGAATACCTAAAAACACGGCGATGTTGCGGAACCCCAACCATCTGTTACTTATAAATTGCCGAAACGGATTCCATGCTTTTGCCAAAAAGAAATTCAACCGGGTTGGTGATCGGTGCCGCCGCGAGTCTCTTGCTCGTCGCCCTGGCGGCGCATCTTTCGCATCGCGAGGCGGGACCTGCGTTGCCGGCAGAGGCTAATCTCTCGCCGGCGCCGTCGGTCGCAAGTTCACTTCAGGCTGCCGCGCCGTTATCCACAAGTCCGTCCGGTTTCGAGGCCGTCCGGCTGGGGAAAATGGGAGATTTCTTGAGAAGCGCCCCTGACGCCGCGAACGCGAGGAAGTGTTTGGCCGAATGGCGGGCAGAGCTTGCGTCCATGCCCAAGGACAAGGCGGTATTGGCGATCCGGCAATTTCTGGATTCCAAGGCGGATGCGCCGACTCATTTGGGATTCAAGGTTGGGGGCGGCGGTTGGCTGGATGATGCTCCCACTTTGCGGATATTCTGGCTGGATGAATTGGCCCGCCTTGATCCAGCGGCGGCGGCCGATTATGCCAAGGTCATCCTCGCCAGCATGGATTCTCCGGATGAATGGGCTGTGGCCTTGCGCGATCTGGCTGCGGGCGATTCCAGCGCGGAGGGCCGGGCGCTGCTGCGACAGAAGACGGCCCAAATGCTCCAATACGCGCCCTGGCAGCAAAATCCGTCGGTGGGGTACCTCGAAGCGTTCGACGCGGCGGTGTATCTGGGTGGCACGGACCTTCTGCCCACCCTCTCGGACTTGGTCCGGCAACAAGACAATCCCGCCGTGGCTCATGCCTCGTTCTTGGCTCTGGACCGGCTGGTCATCGCCAATCCGGCGGCTGAATTGGCGGCGCTGGAGGCCGCGCCGGATTTGATGCAAGGCCGGGAAGCGACGCGGGCCGACTACTTCGCCCGCGCCGATGTGCGCGATCCCCGGCAGCGCCAAGTCTTGGAAGGTTACCTCCTCAACCCGGCCATTTCGCCGTCCGAACTCCAGACCTTTGCCGGCATCTATCCCAATGCCAATTATATGATCTCCCTCAACCTGCTCACGCCGACGCCGACCCCAGACCACAACTCGTTGGTCAGCCGCGACGCGCAATCCCTGGCCGTCGCGCAACAATGGCTGGCCGACCCGCGGTTTGCCGGGCTGGGTCCGGTGTTGCAAAGAATAGTGTCGCGGCTGCAAGTTTTCGTGCAACCAGCCAGCCAGGGGCCATAAATTGTTCCCCTGACACATCCGCCACGAAGGGCCGCCATCTGGCGGAACGTGGACGGGCCGGACGGGTGCATCAGCCTCGCGATCCCTTGCCATGTTTGACTTGTATTGCGCGCATTTGTCGGTTAATGTTGGCAAGTCGCAGCGAAACTGTAAATCAAAGCAGAGCAGGTTTTGCACAATCTCCTGCTCAAAATCCGCATCGATGAATTGGCCCGAGGCCAAACCGCATCTCTCAGAAAGCTATGAGCCAATTCCAGATTGCATGCCCTAATCTCGCGCTACGCCGCCGGCTGGCCTGGCTGGTTGTTTTCTGCGCCCTCCCGGGGGGACCCACGCCGGTTCAAGCGCAGGTGGTGTTGAACACCAACGATTCCGGCCCTTTCTCCCTGCGCGACGTTATCTCCAACGCTTCCGCAGGTTTGACGATCACCTTTGCCACGAATTTGTCCGGTTCGACCATCCTGCTCACCAATGGCTTATTGGCGCTGAATCAGAATGTCACCCTTGACGCCTCGGGGCTGCCTGGCGGCATCAACATCAATGGCAATCAACACGACCGGGTTTTTGAAGTGGCGGCCGGCGCCACCGTGGTCCTGAACTCACTCACCATCACCAACGGGCTGGCCGGGGCCGACTACGGGGGCGGCATTTACAATCTGGGGATTCTGACGTTGAACGACTGCACCCTGGCGGGGAATTCCGCCGCCATTGCCGGCGGGGCCATTCGGAACACCGGCAGCCTGACGGTGAGCGATTGCACCCTCTTTGGGAACCTTGCCGGGTTGGGGACTAACGCCGGTTATGGCGGCGGCATTGCCAGCATCGGCACGCTGACGGTGAACCAGAGCACTTTGTCGGGAAACTCCGCCGGGAATGGCGGCGGGATCTACATTCCATCCGCCGGCGCGGCCACAGTGAACCAGAGCACCGTTTCCGCAAATTCCGCGACCAACGGGTGCGGCATGGATGTTGCCGGCGGCCGCCTGTCCCTCACCAACTGCATCGTGGCTGGGAATACGGGTTCGTCCGCGGACATTGCCGGCTCGTTCGTTGGCACGAACAACCTGACGAACGGCCTTCCACTGCTCGCTCCCCTGGGCAATTACGGCGGTCCCACGCCAACCATGCCGCCCTTGCCCGGCTCGCCCGCCATTGGCGCCGCCGTCAATTCCACTTTCCCCACCGACCAGCGCGGCTGCTTGCGCCCCCTGGGCGTGAGTCCCGACCTTGGCTCGGTCCAGGTCACTTGGCCGCTCCACGCCCCGTTCGACAACGCGCTGTTTTACGATGGCAATCAATATGTCTCGGTCCCCAACTTTGGGGTGATCGCGCCGACCAACGAAGTCACCGTTGAGTTTTGGGCTTACGCCGTCGCGACAGGCGGCGGAACTTTCGCGCTCAATCCGGACAATCTCGCCAACCGCTTCTTTTCCACAGTCAACTATACGAACGGCAACATCTACTGGGAGTTTGGCAACACCGCCGCGGGCGGCCTGCTCTCGGCGGTCAGCCCGCCCAACTCCCTCGGCAACTGGGTCCACTACGACCTGGTGGCCAGCCAGAGCGGCAATTACATGCGCCTCTACACCAACGGCAGCCTTTACGCGAATAGGACGGGCATGACCCCGTTCGTCCGGGGCTCGCTGAATCTCCAGATCGGGGCCGGCTTCCATGGTCTCCTGGATGAATTCCGCGTTTGGAACTATGCCCTGCCCGAAGCGCAAATCCTGGCCGGCCTCAACACCGAACTCACCGGCACGGAGCCGGGGCTGATCCTTTACTACAATTTTGCCGGCGCCGGCGCCACTGAGGTCACCAACCTCGCCAGTGCAACGGGCGCCGCCTATAACGGCGCCACCGTCAACAATCCGACTTGGGAGAACGCGAACGGGCTCTCCGCCACCCCGGCGCCGTCCGGATCGCTGGCCTACACCTTTACCACCCTGGCAGGCGACTCATCGGCAGGCAGTTCGGATGGGGCGGGCGATGACGCGCGATTCGCCGCCCCGTGGGGCATTGCGGTGGACACGAATGGGAATGTCTATGTGGGGGACAGCGCCAACAACACGATTCGCAAAATAACGCCGGCCGGGGTGGTGACCACCTGGGCGGGCGTTGCGGGCAGCCCTGGGTTCGCGGATGGGACCATTGGAACCAACGGCACCGCGCGTTTTAATCAACCTCAGGGCCTGGCGTTGGATCAATCCGGCAACCTCTTTGTGGCGGATTACGGCAATGCGGTCATCCGTGAGATCACGCCCAACGGCGTCGTCAGCACCCTGCCGGGCGGCAACGGTTCTTTTGTCGCCGTGGACGGCTCCGGCGCGGTTTATGGCGAGAATGGCTACTCCGTCGTCAAGATCACCTTGGTCAACTCGAATTGGTTGGTGACGCCGCTGGCTGGAAATCCCGGCACTTTGGGCTACTCAAATGGGCCGGCGGCGTCTGCCCTCTTCGCTTATCCCCAGGGGCTGGCCGTGGACGCCTCCAGCAATGTTTACGTCTGTGACGGCTTTCCAGACTACTCCGTCCGTGAGATCACCTCCGCCGGGATAGTCAAGACGATAGCCGGAGGCACGCAAGGCACCAGCAATGGCGTTGGCGCCAATGCCCAGTTTTACGCTCCCTTTGGCATCTTGATTGACCATTCCACAAACCTCTTTGTCGGGGACGCCTCCGATGGATTAGTCCGCGAAATCTCGCCCGTTGGGACAAACTGGGTGGTTTCCACCTTCGCCGGGGGAGGATTGATCAGCTCGGTGGACGGGACGGGCACGAATGCGGAATTTGGCAGCCCTTACGGGGTCGCCGAGGACAATTCGGGCAACGTCTATGTGGCGGACCGATTTAACAATAACATCCGCAAGATCACTTCTGCCGGAGTGGTGACAACCCTGGCCGGGCCGGGCAACTCCGCGGCCTACCTTGACGGAACAGGCATGGAGGCCCGGTTCAACAAACCCAACAGCGTAACCGTGGACAACTCAGGAAACATCTACGTGGCCGACGGACAGAACCATGTAATCCGCAAAATCACCTCGGCCGGCGTGGTCAGCACCCTGGCGGGGAAGCCCGGGTCCCCTGGCGAGCAGGACGGCATCGGCGATGGAGCCCAGTTCTTTGTCCCCGACGGGGTTGTCGCCGACTCCGCCGGAAACATCTATGTGACCGATACTTTTAACGGCGCGATTCGCCAGGTCACCCCGGCCGGGGTGGTCAGCACCATCGCGGGAATCGCTGGCGCTGGAACCGAGGGCGGTTACCAGGATGGGCCGGGTGGCATCGCCCTGTTCAAAAATCCCTCCAGCATCGCCATGGACAGTGCCGGCAACTTTTACGTGGCCGACACCGGCAACAACGCCATCCGTATGATTTCTACAAATTACGTGGTCAGCACCGTGGCGGGTCATCCGCAATTCGACATAAATGACGCTCCCATTGGCGGCTATGTTGATGGCACCGGCGCCGCTGCGCGCTTCAACAGCCCGCAGGGAATCGCGGTGGACAACGCCGGCAACCTTTATGTGGCCGAAGCTGGCAATCACGACATCCGCAAACTTTTTCCACCGGCGGTTGGCAGCAAGACCAACGCCACCAATTGGGCCGTCACAACCCTGGCCGGGGTCGCGGGCGTCACTGGCAGCAGCGATGGAGTCGGGGCCAATGCCCTCTTCGGATTCAGCTATTACAATCCAGGCCCCACCGGGATTGCGATTGATGGCTCCGGAAATCTTTACGTCACGGATGATGGCAATAACACCATTCGCGGGATCACTCCGGCAGGGGTCGTGACCACCCTGGCCGGCCTTGCTGGAACGGTTGGCAACGCGGATGGAACGGGCAGCGATGCGCGATTTGATGCGCCTTTTGCCATTGCGGTTGACTCATCCGGCGCCCTCTATGTGTCGGATCAATTGAACAACACCATTCGCAAAGGCGTCTTCAGCGCCTTTGCCCCGGCCAATCCGGTGCCTTTCACACCGTCGCTGTTGACGGGACAGCTCACGGTGACGCTGCTGCCGCCCGAGGCCAACGGGCAGTGGCGTCTGGCCACCGAAATCGCCTGGCGTAACAGCGGCACGACCGCGACGGGGCTGGCCCAGGGCGAATACTCGGTGGAGTTTCGCGACATCCCGGGTTATCTGGCTATTCCGTTGTCCGGCCCGGTGGCTGTGACCAGCGGCGCAACCGCGTTCCTTACCAACCAGTACTATGCCACCTTCATCCCCGACACCAACGGCGGCGGCGGCTCGCTCACGATCAACATTGGGCCCAGCCCGCCTGCCGGGGCCGGTTGGCGCTTTTTGGGGGACACTGGTTCCTATTACCCGCCCGGCTACAGCACCAATCTGGCGGGCGGTGATTATTTGATCCAATTCGCGCCGGTCGCCAGATTTGTCACCCCGGCCTCGCTCTCCGTCCAAATCGAGCCGGGTTTTGCCGCCGCGCTGTCGGTGACTTATTTGCTCGCCGCCCCGCCGCCCGGAAATGTTCAGTTGCCCGTGCCGGTTCCGCCGGGCAATATCGGCGATCTGACGGACTATCCCTACGGTTTCAACGGACAATTGCAGACGGACGTGGGTTACGGCAGCGGCGTGGCCGTGGAGACGAACGTGGTGCTGACGGCGGCCCACCTGATCTTCAACGATCAGACTCTTTCCTTCGTCAGCCAGGCCAACTGGCTTTACCAGGAAGAGGCGGGCGCATTCTCACCCGCTCCGCTGGGGGCGCGGGGCTGGTACGTGCTCAGCGGCTATGCCGCGCAGCGAACCAATGATGTGCTCGGCGGCTTGGGGCCGGATCAATCCAGTCCGCAATCGCGCAACCTGGACGTGGCGGCCCTCTATTTCGAATCGCCGGTTGCCAATGGGGGTGACGGAGGCTATTTGCCCTCCGACACTTCGCCGAACACATGGCTGGCCAGCGCCGCGAAAAAAATGTTGGTGGGCTATCCCGTGGACGGCTCGCAGTTTGGGATTGCCAACATCACCAATGGTTTGATGTATGAGACTGGCCCGCAGACGACTGCATTTGGCCTAGCCACCGATCCCGTCGCTGACCAGCAGGTCTATACCGCCTCGTGGTTCTTAAGTTACCCCGGCAACAGCGGCGGGCCGCTCTATGTGCAATACGATGGCTACTATTATCCGGCAGGCGTCTATTTGGGGACCTTGTTCAACGGCACCGTGCCTTATGCCTCGACCGTTCGGGCCATTGACAGCAATGTGGTGAATTTGATCACCCTGGCGGCGAGTTTGGGCGACACCGGGACCAATAACTCGGGCGGCGGAGTGATTACGATAATTCCCAGCCTGGCCACGTCCGCCAATAATCCGGGCTATTTGATTTTGCAACTAGGCCCGCCTTCGGCCGTGCAAGCCGGGGCCGCATGGAAGCTGACCAACCAGCCTGACTCCTACTACTCCTCGGCCAACCCGTCCCTGCAGGAAATCACCTCCACCAATGCACTGATCTTGCTCTTCAAGCCGGTTCCCGGCTGGAATCTCCCCACCAACCGGTCTGTCACCATCACCCCTGGCCTGATCCTGACCAATCCGGCAAATTACACTGTGACCAACCCTGTCCTGACTTTGGATTTCCTCCACGGTCTGGGGTTGAGCGGAACGACCAACACCACCTACCAGATTCAGCGCAACTCCTCGCTGACCGGCGGAACCTGGACGCCTTACCTGACCAATACGCTGAGCACCCCCGGCTTCAACCTCATCACCAACAAACCAGGCCCCGGATTCTACCGCGCCCTTTGGCTGACCAACTGACTCAGAAAATGAAATTCAACCTGACGTCGAACACTCTCTTCCGGGGCAATTCCTGATACGGCGTCAGCGGGTCCAATTGTAGCCGCCGCCGGAGAGATTGAGGATGCCCATTTGCAATTCGGCCCGCCGGTGCGCAAAACGATAACCGGCGAACAGATTCTCCTGGAAAAAGCTGACTCGAGGTTCGGGCGCGGTTCCGGGGCGGGGGTTGTCATTCTGGCCGTACCAATGAACTTCGGGCCGGACGTAAAATCCGGAGGGATGGTTGACCAGCGCATACGCGTCCGCTTCGCCAAGGCGCGCGCGCTGAGTTTGGCCGGCGCTGGAAAGGCCGGGATACAAATAGCCCAGGTCCGATTGAGTGATTTTGTAGTCCACTCCGAAAACGACCTCCTGCCCGGCAAGCTGGTTGAGGCTCACCCCAAAAGTATTCTCCGTGTAATGGAGTTGTTCCTCGGTGAAGGAAACGGACGGGGGCTGGGCTGAAAACGGCGCCCCGAAGGGCGTGATAAAATCGCCGATGCCCATGTTGACTTCGGATCGCAAACGCTCCACTTGAATTCCGGCGCAAGTCCTGGTTCCCAGCTTGAGGTCCAGGGCGGTCCCCAGGGTTTCAAACGTGGGCGCCGATTGCGATCCCACCACCGACTCGGAGATTAAGCTGCGGAAGGCCTGCGGAAATCCAGCCAACTGCGTCGGCTCCAGGCGGTAGCTCTCATCCAGGCTGACCCCGCCCAGGGAGCGGGTATAAATGCCGCGCAAAGTGACTTGCGGAAGCGGACTCCAGACCAGGGCCGCCTTGGGGCCGAGTTGCGAACGGCTGGCTTCCCCGGCGGAAATCGGAGGCTGGCGAAAGTCATTCGGGTAGGTCTCCTGGTCGGCGGCCACGCCGCCGGTCAGCCAGAGATTTTCCAGCGGCTTGACCGTGAGATAGGAATAGCCCGTTTCGCGCTGGAAAAGACCGGTCGTCGAGGCGGTGACGGGGAGCGCGGGCAGGAGAAAGCCAGGAAGGCCCGTCTCATTGCCCAACTGGTTTTGCGTGTGGAACATGCCGGATTGGTAACGCGCGCCCGCCAGCAACGTCACCCGATCGGATTGGAAGATCTGATTCAATTCCGCGGAATAAATTGCAAAACTCTCGTGATAATTCACGTCGAATTTCGGGAAATTCGTGAACTCGATGCCGCCCGGCGGAACCGGGTTTTCCTGGAACTGGTAGAGCGGCGCATTCTTGTCACTGAAGCTCTGGTCGTCCACCAACCGGCCGGCCAGCAGCAGGGTGTTGATTCCTGGGGACCATTCGTGATGCCATGACCCCACCAGCTCCGGCTGCTGTTGTTCGGTGAATTTGTAATTGGGGCGCGCGTTGGTCTGATAATAGCACTGGAAGTTGTCGCCCGAACTGTAATCCTCGTACTGTGCCATCAGCATCACCGTGTCCCGGGGTGTGATCTGCTGTTTAATCGTGGTGGTCCAAAAGATGTTGTCGAGGGCGTTGCTGACGCGAACCCCGTTGTTGTGGTGATAGTCCAAGTCCAGCGCATAAGAAGTATCCCCGTAGGTGCCATACTGGGAAGCTTGCTGATGGAGCATTCCGTCCGTCCGCGCCTCGCTGGAACTGGCGAAGCCCGCGCCGCCTCGCGCACGCTCACATCGGTCATGCCCAGGTCGCGATAAATGGAGGCCAGGTTGGCGCTGCCCACCGCGCGGTCGCTGTCCAAAAGAAGACTGGAGCGGAAGAGGCTGCGGTTATCGTTGAGCTGCCGGGAGGTTTGGAGATCGGCCAGCGCGGCGTTGAGGCGGTCTTCCTGCTGTTTGAGCAAGGCGGAATAAAGCCAGGAGGTCGGGTCATTGGCATCCAATTGGCGGGCGAGTTCCATTTCCTTGTCCGCCCTGGCGTCATCGCAGGCGTCGGCGAAGGCCTTTCCCAGATAGCTGCGCAAAACGCTCCGCTGCGGTTCGAGCGAGGCGGCGAGAATGAGATTGCGCGCCCCTTCGGCGGAATTTCCCTCGTGGATCATGCACAGGCCGCGTCCCAGCCAAGCATTGCCCAGCGCGCCATCCACGGCAATGGCCTGGTCAAACCAGGAAATGGCGGCGGGGATTTTGTCTTGCGCGCTGAGAAGGAAGCCCTTCAAGGCCAGCGCCTGCGCGTTGCGCGGGAAGACTTGCAAGGCCTTTTCCAACGCCGCCAGCGCAGGCTCCGTGCGGCCGAAGCCGAATTCCAATTCCGCCACCCGCTCCCAAGCGAAACCAAAACCGGGCGACTTGGCGGCCGCCGCCCGCGCCGCTGCCAGGGCCGCCTCGAGCTGGGAGCGCGCCTGGCGGGCGTAGGATTCCGCCAGCCACGCCGTGGCCAAAGTCGGGGCAACCCCGGGAGACAAAGGGGTTCCTTTCACGGTGGCGATCATTTGTTGCAAAGCGCCACCCAATTGGGCCGCGCGCGGCTCCTGCAATGACGGCCCCAGCAAGGCTTGCGCTCCATCCACCTGCCCGACGGCCAAGAACAAGGCGGCTTGATAAACCCGCTCGGCTTCCGAGGAAGGGGTGAGGTTGGGCGGATATTGGCCCAGGGCCTGGAGCAAATCCCCCTGCCGGTAGGCCTCCAAAGACCCCGCCAGGACGGTTCTGGCGGCGGCATCCAACTCCAGTTCGCCAGCATCCAAAATGGCGGGGTAATATAAGGTCCATTGAATGACGTTCACGGCGTTGATCAGCGCGGTTTTCCGCGGCGCCCGGCCCATTTCCACCGTCCCCTCTTCGCCGCTCTGGATCTGGATGGATCCCTCAGCATTTGTCAATACTACCACTCCGTCCAGCAGGGCCAGTTCCATCCGGCCATCCGCACCCACCACCAGGTTGAACTCGGTGCCCCGAATGGCCCCCGAGGCCGAGGGCGTTTGAAACTGCGTTTCCTGCGGCTTGTCGCGATTGAAGAAATAGGTCGCTCCTGACTTGACATCAATTACCGCGTTGGCTTTGGGCCGGCCAGGGGGGCGGATCTCCAGCGTCGTCAGTTCATAGACCCGCAGCACGCTCAGATCGGACAAACGGACGGAGGCCCGGCTGTTCTTGCCGGTGCGCAATTGATCGCCCCAATTCAGGATTTTATTGGGCTGCGCCTCCATCCAGTCATTGGTCCCGGCCCTCTTGACCTCCACCAGGCCGGACAGCGTGAGCAACACCGCGTCTTTCGGTCCGGGAGAGGCTGTCTGCCCCACCGCTTCAATCCCGGCCTGGATAAAAATCAGGAGTGCCAGAACCAACAACCATCGAGAGGAATTGACCTGAGGCGGTGTTGCTGGTTTCCGGCCACTTGAAGAAATAGGGGCTGGGCCGTCGGCTGGCCGTGCTCGACCGGCAGCGTCTTCGGATTTCCCTCGAGCATGATTTTGCCGTGGGAGAGGAAAAGCACCCGGTCGCACACGTCCTGGACTTCGACCATATTGTGCGTGGTCCACAAAACTCCGCCGGCGCCCGACACCGCGAATTGGCGAATCCGGGCGCGGATTTCGCGGGCCGCCACGGGGTCCAGCGACGCCGTCGGCTCATCCAATAG
>JBEKIA010000045.1:0-21295 GCA_050011995.1 Verrucomicrobiota bacterium | reverse complement strand
GCACAATTCTCCGGTGCCGCCGATGACGACGGCGACCTTGTCATGCAGTGAAAATAATTCCGCTGGTGTTTTCATGATCAAAGAGTCTGCGCCATTGCCGTGCAGAATGCAATCCGCAGGTCCGAAGAAATGGAGCGTCATTCGGGACCCGTTTGGGAAAACTCCTCTTTTCGTCTAACAAAGTGCCGCCTCCGGTGTCAAATAGGGTGAACATGGCGCCGGGAAACCTGCGCCACGGGGGCGGGGCGCGTTTTTCGTGTTTTTCAAAAGGAATTTCGCGGAGCTTGCGTCTAATGAAATGAGGTATTGGCGATTTTTAGCAACCGGTCAGTCTTGGCAGGGCGGGCGCTCCGCCTCGTGCGCCATAGCCTTGGCGACGGCGGATGGCCGCCAAGACGCGCACCCAGCGCGCGCCCTGGCACCCAAGACCAACCCAGTGCGTTTTTTGGCAACAATTCGCTGGAATTGGAGGGGATAATATTCAATAGTCCGTCAAACAGTATTACACATGAAAAAACTTGCCTGCTTTATCATTGTTTTCGCCCTGATGGCGCACTGCGCCCAAGCCCAGCCCGCCCCCACAAGCCAATCGGGTTTCCAACTGACCATTGAACTGCGAGACGGTTCGCGGGTCGTCGGGAAAAGCCTGGAGGACACCTTGAGCTTCCACTCCGCCACGCTGGGCGACATGAAACTATCCTGGGCCGGCATTCGTTCGATTGAGTATGCGGGCGCCAATGCCGGCGGGGCGCGATTGACGGCAACCAATGGGGACGGGTTCACCGTCCAGCTCGCGACGGAGACTTTGCGGGTGGAAACGGGGTTTGGACAAACCGATCTGCCGGTGCAACTGATTCGGAGCGTCAAAGTCACGCCGCCGGCCAAGCCGAACGCCGTTGCCGGGGCCGGCTCGGCGCAGTTGACGATTGAACTGCGCGACGGGTCACACGTCGTTGGAAAAGGCCTGGATGATGCCTTGAATTTCCACAGCTTGGCGATGGGCGACTTGAAGCTGACCTGGGCGGGCATCCGTTCGATTGAGTATGCGGGCAGGAACACTGACGAGGCTCGATTGACAGCGACCAACGGCGATGTGTATGAAGTCCAGTTCGCAGCCCCGGCAGTGCGGGTGGAAACCAGCTTTGGCAAGACCGAGTTGCCGGTGAAACTGATCCGCAGCGTCAAAGTCTCGATGGCCGGCCAGTCCGGACAAATGCCTCCGGGTTTGGTAGCTTTGTGGGCGGGCGATGGCAACGCCAAGGACAGCGCCGGCGAAAACAACGGGACTTTGCATGGCGGGGTAACATTCGCCAAAGACGAAGCGGGACAGGCGTTCAATTTCGACGGACTCACCGGATATGTGTCCGTTCCACATAGCTCCCTGTGGGATTTTGGCAACAATCCATTCACGATTGCGTTCTGGGTCAACTTCAAGAACTACCCAAGCCCAACCGCTTTCATTGCCGATGACAACAGTTACGGCGTAGGGCAAAATAAATGGGGCTTTTATTACGGGATCCAAGGCGAGGCGCTGACTTTTCACATAGAGGGGGGCGGGGCGGTCCTCGGAAATGTCGGCAATATCCCGTTTGCACCGGTCCCGACGCAGTGGTATCACATTGTCCTGACGCGCGATGGTTCGGATTGGACATTCTATACCAACGGGGTGGTGATCGGGACCGCCAAGTCATCAGCCACTGTATCGTCCACGATCGCGCCGTTGACCATCGGCAACGCGGAAAGACTGGCTTTTTTAAACGGGCTGATGGCGGAGGTTGCCATCTACAATCGCGCGCTCTCAGAGGCGGAAGTTCAAACCCTCTATGGCGCGGGGAAAGGGGTCTCCTATTCGCAATAAATTCACAACAAAGCCGCCCCAAGAACTATGAAAGCTCCCAATCCACTCCTGCCCCGGCGCGTTGCGTCCCAGCCGGCAAAGTCCAACATCTGCCTCAAAATCCTGAAGCTCGCCGCCATCCGCCCCGTCCCCATTCCGCGTCTTTTCGGCGTGTTGTGCGCCGTGGTATTTTGGTCCAATCCAGTTCAAGCCGCGCCCGGTTCCACCGACCAATCCGGCGTCCAACTGACCATAGAACTGCGGGACGGCTCGCGCATTGTAGGGAAAAGTTTGGAGGACACCTTAAGCTTCCACTCCGCCATGCTGAACGACATGAAACTTCCCTGGGCCGGCATTCGTTCGATTGAGTATGCGGGCACCAACGCCGGCGGGGCGCGATTGACTGCGGCCAACGGCGACAGCTTCACCATCCAGCTCGCTACGGAGACTTTGCGCGTGGAAACAGGCTTTGGGCAGGCCGACCTGCCGGTGAAACAGATTCGAAGCGTCAAAGTCACGCCGCCCGTCGATCCGAACGCCGTTGCCGGGACCAAGACGGCGCAGTTGGCGATTGAACTGCGGGACGGTTCGCATGTGGTTGGGAAAAGCCTGGCGGACACCTTGATTTTCCATTCCCCGGCGATGGGGGACTTGAAGCTGACGTGGGCGGGCATCCGTTCGATTGAGTACACGGGAATCAACACGGAGATGGCGCGATTGACGGCGGCCAACGGCGATGTGTATGAAGCCCAGTTTGCCGTTGCGTCGCTGGGGGTGGAAACCAGCTTTGGCAGGACCGAGTTGCCGGTGCAACTGATTCGCAGCATCAAGGTTTCGGCGGCGGGCCAGTCCGGGCAATTGTCTTCCGGTTTGGTGGCGCGGTGGCTGGGCGATGGCGACGCCAAGGACAGCGCCGGCCACTTTGACGGCCAGGCTTCCGGAGGGTTGCGGTACGTGCCCGGCCCGGCGGGGCAGGCGTTTCAATTTAATGGCGGTGACGCGCAGGTGGATTTCGGCAACAGCGCCGGAAACTTCGGGAAAGGTGATTTCACCATCGTGTTCTGGATCAGGACGACTTCCAGAAATCCCTATGAGGCATTTTTGTCGAAGAGGCCGACGTGCGATGCGGCGTTCAGCCATTGGAATATTTTCGTCGGCAGCAGGACGGGGGATCCGACGCCTGGCTTTGTTCACTGTGGGATTGCGGAAGGAGGCTACAAGGATCCCAGCGGAAATGCTTTGTTTTCCAGCCGCCCAATCAATGACGGCCAGTGGCACCACGTCGCGTGGGTCAGACAATCCACCAGTTCCGGCAGTTGCACCGGTCTGATCTATATGGACGGCGCGCTGGATAACTCAATGACCTATCTGCAGGCGTTTGACATTGCCAATCAGGCGCCTTTGCTGCTGGGTCGGAACGTCTGCGAGGGCCACGACGCTTGCCGCCCTTACAGCGGAGCGGCGGCGGATTTGCAGCTCTTTAGCCAGGCCCTTTCGGCGGACGAAATCATCGCCATTTACCAGGCCGGGAAATCAGGGAAGTGAATTTCCCGCCGGAGCGGTTGGAGTTTGCCAGTTTTCCCTTTTCAGTGTTCAGTAATGGCACTGATATGGCGCTAATCAAACCATTTGCGGCGTTGCGGCCCCAACCCCGGTTGGCGGACAAAATTTGCGAGTTGCCTTACGATGTCACCTCCACGGAGGAGGCCCGCGTCATCGCGGCGGGCAATCCCCTCAGCTTTCTGCATGTGAGCAAGCCGGAAATTGACCTGGCGCCCGGCGTGGATGTTCACGGCGCGCAAGTCTATGCCCGGGGCCGGGAAAACCTGGACCGGCTTATCAGCCAGGGCGCGCTCCGGCAGGACGCCCAGCCCTGCTTTTATTTCTACCGCCAGATCCTGGGCCGGCACGAGCAAACCGGTTTGGCCGCCGCCGCCAGTTGCGAGGATTATCTGCGCGGCGTGATCAAAAAGCATGAACTCACGCGCCCGGAGCAGGAGGATGACCGGGCGCGGCACATCGAGGCGCTGGGCTGGCAAACCGGCCCGGTTTTCCTGGTTTATCGCGCCAACCGCCTCATGGATGAACTGGCCGCCAAACATACCGCGCAGGCCCCGGACACTGATTTCACGGCGCGCGACGGCATCCGGCACTCGTCGTGGACATTGCGGGACGGGGAGGACATTGCGCTGGCGCGCCGGACATTCGATAACATTCCGTTTCTTTACATCGCCGACGGCCATCATCGCTGCGCGGCGGCGGCGCGGGTGTTCCAGGCGCGCCGGGGCGCGGGCGGCAGCGCTTTTTTCCTGAGCGTGATTTTTCCGGACAATCAACTGCGCATCCTGCCTTACAACCGCGTATTGAAAGATTTGAACGGCCTGAGCGCGGCGCAGTTGCTGAAAAAACTGGAGACGATTTTTGCGGTCATGGACGCCGGCCCGGCCCGGCCGGGCGGCAAACATGAACTGGCATTGTTCCTGGAGAACCGCTGGCGCGCGCTGCGTTTCCGTCCCGAACTTTGCGCCGCGACAGACCCGATGGAGGGACTGGACGTGACGTTGCTGCAAAAGCGCGTCCTGGGCCCGATCTTCGGCATTGACGACCCGCGCACCAGCGAGCGCGTCAGTTTTGTCGGCGGCATTCGCGGCACGGAGGAGTTGGAAAAGCGGGTCCGCGGCGGCGATTATGCCTGCGCTTTTTCCCTGTTCCCGACGAGCGTGGCGGATTTGATGAGCATCGCCGATGCCGGGGGCATTATGCCGCCAAAGAGCACCTGGTTCGAGCCGAAATTGCGCGACGCCATGTTCTGCCACAAAGTTTAGAATTTGTGCCGATGAACCGGACAGAACGAAGTCTGCGCGCCACTTTTCTGGGGATCGGCGTCAATGTCCTGCTCGCGGCCGGCAAACTGGCCGGCGGCCTGGCCGGACATTCGCACGCCCTGGTGGCCGACGCCATGGAATCGCTGGCCGACATCTTCAGTTCCCTCATCGTTTGGCGCGCGGTGGTGGTGGCGGCGGAACCGCCCGACCGCGAGCATCCTTACGGCCACGGCAAGGCGGAAGCCATCGCCGCCGCCGTAGTGTCAACACTTTTGTTGCTCGCCGCCCTGGGGATCTCGATCAACGCGGGCCGGCAACTTTTCCAGCCGCGCCTTCCGCCCCGGGCCTTCACGCTTTGCATTTTAATCGGGGTCGTCCTGGTCAAGGAACTGGTGTTTCGTTACGCCTCCCATCAGGCCAGCCTGGCCGGGAGCGGCGCTGTCCAGGCCGACGCCTGGCATCATCGCTCCGACGCCATCACTTCCCTGGCGGCGGCCATCGGCATCACCGTCTGCCTGCTGGGGGGACAGCGCTTCGTGTACGCCGACGACGCGGCGGCGCTCTTCGCGGCGGCGATTATCGGGTGGAATGGATGGCTGCTGTTGCGCCCGGCTCTGGATGAATTGATGGACGCCGCGCCCAGTTCCGGCCTGCTGGCCCAAATCCGCGCCACGGCCGCCGAAATTCCCGGCGTCCAGGCCGTGGAGAAATGCCACGCGCGCAAGACCGGCTTTGAATACTTGGTGGACATGCACATTGAAGTGGACCCGCAAATGACGGTGCAGCAGGGCCACCAAATCGCCCATCAGGTCAAGGGCCGGGTGCGCGAGGCCGTGCCTTTGGTCCATGACGTGCTGGTGCATGTGGAGCCGGGAAAAAGGCAAGAGGCAAAGTGAGAAAAGCGGGATCCCGCGACGAAGGCGCGTCCGGGGCGCGTCCCCCCTTTCCGCATTTTGCCTTTTGCATTTGCCGCCGGTCTTTGGTTCAATCGGACCGCATGAAAATTATTCTGGCTTATAGCGGAGGACTGGATACTTCGGTTCTGTTGTCCTGGATCGGCGAAAAATACGGCGCGGAGATGATCGCCTTCTGCGCCAACATCGGGCAGGAGGAGGAGTTGCGCGGGCTGGAGGCCAAGGCGAAAAGAACCGGGGCCTCCAAAGTTTATATTGACGATTTGCGCGAGGAGTTCGCGCGCGATTTCATCTGGCCGCTGTTCCACGCCGGCGCGGTCTATGAAGGCCAGTACTTTCTCGGCACGAGCATCGCCCGCCCGCTGATCGCCCAGCGCATGGTCGAAATCGCCAAGAGGGAAAAGGCCGGCGCCATCGCCCACGGCGCGACGGGAAAAGGAAACGATCAAGTGCGTTTTGAGCTGACCGCCGCCGCGCTGGCCCCGGATTTGCGCGTCATCGCCCCGTGGCGCGACGAGCGTTTCCGCGGCGAGTTTCCCGGCCGCGCGGAAATGATCGCCTATTGCGAACGCAAGAAAATCCCCGTCCAGGCCAGCGCGAAAAAGCCCTTCTCCATGGACCGGAATCTTCTGCACATCTCCTATGAGGCGGGCCTTCTGGAGGACCCGTGGTTCGACGCGAGCGACTTGAAGAACCGGGATTATTTCACCACCCTTTCCGTTTTTCCCGAGGACGCCCCGGACCAGCCGGAGTTCGTCACGCTGGATTTCGCGGGCGGCCATTGCGTGGCCGTGAACGGCGGGAAACTGTCGCCGCTGGGCGTCATGCAGGCCCTCAACAAACTGGGCGGCAAACACGGTGTCGGGCGCGTGGACATGGTGGAGAACCGTTACGTGGGCATGAAATCGCGGGGCGTGTACGAGACGCCCGGCGGGGCGATCCTGCATTTCGCGCACCGCCAGATGGAGACGCTGACGATGGACCGCGAGGTCATGCACCTGCGCGACTCGCTCATCCCGCGCTACGCGGAACTGGTGTATTACGGCTACTGGTTCGCGCCGGAGCGGCTGGCGTTGCAGGCGCTGGTGACGGAGAGCCAGCGCAACGTGACCGGCACGGTGCGCGTCAAACTTTACAAAGGCAACATCATGGTCGCGGGCCGCAAGTCGCCCGTCAGCCTCTACAACCCGCGCCTCGCCACGATGGAATCCGACCCGACCCAAGCCTACAACCAGGACGACGCGACGGGTTTCATCCGCCTCAACGCCCTGCGCCTGAAAGTGGCGGCCAAGTCGCAGGGGAACAAATAAAAGCTCCATGTGAATCGGTTTGAACAGTCTTGGCCGTTGGTGAGATGAATATCCGGGGTAGTTCTTATTATCGTCGGACTGGTCATTGCGTATGCCTGGTTTTACAAGCTCGCGCCGATGCGCCACTTGGCCGATCCCAAGTGGCTTGATGCGCATACCGAAAAAGCCAGGTGGTTGGAGGAACAAAAGGACTATCAACGGATGGGTTCTTCGCCCGACTTGGAATTTCGAGGTGACAGGATCGGCTATTATGGCGACAAGAAATAGTTTCTCTGGTTGGAAGACAAAGCCACCACAGACAAGAGCTTCCGTGTCTGCTGTTGCACCGAAACCGCCTTGGCTTTGATGTCAAATCAGCATAAGGACTCATGGGAGGACTGGATGAAGACCAACCGGAACCGAACCCAAGAGGAGTGGATTCAAGACGGGTTTTCAAAGTATGGCGTTGCGGCACACCTGCCTCCTGATCCCAGCGATGCCGAACCAATGCTCAAATTGATCGGACGAAAGAGTTGGAATTTCTTACAGGGAGGGCCGCAGGAAACAAATGCGCCAGAGGCGGTCCCGGATTATGTTCAATACAACGCCTTTCGCTGGCTTCGGGACTCCGGGTTTAGTCCCTCCACTTTTGCTCGTTCCAACGCCACTCTGGCTGCTTCGCAAGACATGACCATCGCGCTCCTCAAGTACGCCAATTGGCGCAATGCTTTCTCATTTGCCGAGGGCGACAAGCTGGGCGTCCTTGCGTTTACTAAGAAATCGGACCTTGATGCTGACTTTGGGCCTCCGCGACTTATGAAATCTTGGGTCGCCGTGCTGGTTGATAGTTGCGTCCTTCTGTTTCTATTGGCGGGACTTTGGCTCCTTGCTTTGCGAAAAAGGAAAAGCCTGCCGACTCCAGACACAAGATAGGCGTGCGTGTGTTCAGATTCCCCGCCACCGCCTGCCACCGCGCCCCTTGCGAAGCAGAGTCCTTTCAGCAATTAATAATTTTCATTTGCATTCGTGGAAGACCAACGCTAAAGAGAGAAACCATGAACGCTGTAGAAAAAGTCAAAGCCGCAGCAGCGACGTTGAACCCGGACGAGCAATTTGAACTGTTCCGGTGGTGGGTCGAGTCGGATGTGTTCAAGCAGCGGCAACTGGCGTCGTTGAAACGCGAGATCGCGATTGGCATTGAGGATTTGGAGCGGGGGCGGTATCAAACCTACGACGATGCGAACGTGATGCGGCTGGCGGAAGAGGTTGGCCGGTCAGGCAGAGAACGATTGACGAAGACTCGCAAAAACCCGAAGGCATGAACCAACTCCTTGTTCCAGATACCGCGAAATCGGACTTGGATGAAATCTGGTTTTATATCGCACAAGATAACCCGGACGCGGCGGATAAACTCATACGCGCCATCGTCCCGGTTTCCCTTGCTCGCATCCATGCCGGAAATGGGACGGCAACGCGAGGAATTGGCACCCCGGTTGCGAAGTTTTCCGGTCGGCAGCTACGTTATCTTCTACCGTCCGATCATTACAGTTTATCAGGCTGGCATTCCGGCGGTTGCAGCAAGGCCCAGTACCGCAGACCGCGGGTGCTGATCCGCAAGCGCGCAAAGCCGAACCGGTCCATGATGGCTTCGTAAATCGCCATGCCGGTGAGGATCACATCGGCGCGGTCAGGCGGGAGTCCGCGTGTTTTGCGGCGGCCGGCCAGTGGCAGTTGCCACTGTTCTTCCAACAGCGCGCGCAAACGGCCCGCGGGCAGAACGGTGGCTTCGATCTGCTCGCGGTTGAAATCCTCCGCCTGGGCCTGGATGCGGGCCAGGATGGAGGCGGTCCCGCTGGTGCCGACTAATTGGGCCGGGCCGGCGCATGGGAGCAGGGCGGGTTCCAGCGCCGGGACGACGTGCTGATCCAGGAAGTCCCGCAGAACCGCGCGGCAGCGGCGCAGGGCGTCCAGCCCCGGCGGATCGCCCGGCTGTAATTGTTCCAGCAAACGGACCGTGCCGAGCGGATAACTGCGGCAGAAGCGGGGAACGGAGTTTTCACCCACGATGAATTCCGTGCTGCCGCCGCCGACGTCGAGGATGAGGACGGGCAGGCGGGCCAGGTTCGGATCGCTGGCCACGCCGCGAAAGACCCATTCGGCCTCCTGCTCGC
Source organism: Verrucomicrobiota bacterium (assembly GCA_050011995.1). Classification (GTDB taxonomy): domain Bacteria; phylum Verrucomicrobiota; class Verrucomicrobiia; order Limisphaerales; family Palsa-1400; genus JBEKOF01. Next base: position 12,259 of record JBEKIA010000045.1, on the reverse strand, counting down.
CGGAGAGTATCTCGATGGGCAGTCCTGATTCCTGACAAATGGCGGCGGCCAGTTCGGCGGCATTGAGGGCGTCGCGGGCCGCGCTGGTGCCGATGATGCGGACGAAGGACGCGCCCAATTTGGCGGCCCGGGCGGAATACCCGGCGGCGGCGGCGGCGGTGTTGGCGATGGCGGCGTGTTGCAGTTGGCGGGTGGCGTAGAAACCGGCGCCCAGGCGGGTCTGATTGCTGACTTCCAAAACGGGGGTGATCCGGGAGCCGGCGACGTCGGCGACGAGGAGTTTGACGGAATTGGTGCCGACGTCAATGACGGCGCGGCGTTGCGGCGGCGGGCTGTTCATCCGTCACTTGGATTGCTTTGATTGGCGGCGGGCCAGGACGGCGGCGCCGAGGATGCCGGCGTCGTCACCTTTCTTGGTGGCCACGATGTCCACGCCCTTGAGGGCGCCGCTCATGCCGTAGTCATGGGCTGTTTCCAGGATAATGGCCATCATTTCATCGCCCAGCGCGTCAATGACCCCGCCGCCCAGGACCACGACCTGCGGGTTGAAGAGATTGATGAGGTTGGCGACGGCGATGCCGGTGTATTCGGCGGCTTCCTCAATAATGGCTTCGACCAATTTGTCGCCTTTTCGGATGGCCTTGCGGAGGTCGCCGCTGCGCAGGTCCTTCAAATCCGGGCCGAGGGACTCGGTGAGAAGGGTTTTTTTGCCGCCGGCGACAGCCTCGGAAAGTTTGCGGAAGATGGCCGTGCGGCTGGCGAGGGCTTCGAAACAGCCCTGGTTGCCGCAGTTGCATTTGGGGCCGCCGACATCAATGACCATGTGGCCGATTTCCCCCGCGGTGCCATTGAATCCGGAATATAATTTGCCGTCCAGGATGATGCCGCCGCCGATGCCGGTGCCCAGGAAAATGCCGATGACATGGCGCGGTTTGGCCGCCAGTTCGGTTTCATAGATGCCCAGGATGGCCGCGTTGGCGTCGTTTTCCACGGCGACAGTCAGGCCCAGTTCCTTTTCCAGGATTTTCTTGAGCGGGACGTCCTCCCATTGGAGGTTGGGGGCGAAAATGACGCGGCCGGACCCGGCATCTATGGTGCCGGGCGCGCCGATGCCGACGGCCTGAATTTGCTTGAGGTCCAAGTCGCATTCATCCACCGCGTCGCGCACGCAGCGGGCAATGCGCTCAATGACTTCCTGGTGGCCGCGCTCGGATTTGGTGCTGATCTTGGCGCGGCCCAGGCAGTTGAGGTCGGCGTCAAAGAGGCCGGCCAGGATTTTGGTGCCGCCCAGGTCAACGCCCGCGAAGTACTCGGTTTTGCCGGCTGGTTCAGACATGGTATTTGCCCGTCAGGACGCTTTCGATGCGTTTGCGGAGTTCGACGTTGATTTCATCGGGAGAGCGGTGGCCGTCCACGATGGTAAAGCCGTAGGTGGCCTGGAGTTCCTTGAACTTGAGCGCGACCAGGGTCTGATATTTGAGGAAACTGTCAAACATATCTCGCGAGAGTCCCAGGTCCATGCCGCTTTCCCAGAAGTCCAGGGACTGGTTCTTGGCGAAATTGCGCTCCACCAGTTCTTCCGGGAGCACGTTCAGATAAAAAACCACGTCCGGCACCAGGGCGATGCCATAGAGGTTCTTCAGCCACGCCATGTCCATGCCGCGGACCAGGTCGCGCACCATGAGGGTGTAAATATAGCGGTCGGCCAGGACCATCATGCCGGCGCGCAAGCCGGGCAGGATGATGTTCTCCAACTGGTCGGCAAAATCCGTCGCATAGAACAGGCTGAAGGTGGTGCGGCTCAAAACATTGCCGGCCTTGGCGTGGTCCAATTCTTCGCTGACCAGGGTGGAGCGTTTGAGGCCGACCTGGACGGTGGCGTGGCCGCAGCCTTCCAGCCATTGGACCAGGCGGGCAATCTGGGTGGAGCGGCCCGAACCATCGGCCCCTTCCACGACGATCAGCTTGCCGCCCAGCCGGGAAAGGTCCATGCCGGGAACGCCTTGTCCGTAAAACTGACGCGGCTTGGCCTTGGGCACCACGATGTGGCGGGGGTTGGTCTGGACGGGGAAGCGATCGGAGCGTCTCATGGAAGCGGGAGCGGTTTGTGGAGCTTGAATTGCCTCAGATTCACCTTGGCGGCGACCAGGTCCCGCACGATGGTTTGCTGGGCTTCGATGGGTTGATTGGCGTCTATGACCAGGAAGTTGAATTCGGTGCTCATGGCCAGATACTCCTCCAGAATGCGGCCCTGGAAAATGCGAAAACTTTCGTAAGGATCGGCGGAGAGGCGCAAATCCATCCCCGCCTCGAAGTACTTCAATTGCGGGCGGCCCTCCAGAATGCGATGCAGGGAAACCTCCAGCGAGGCTTTGAAAAAAAACACCAGGTCCGGCATGGCGGCGAAATTGTAAATGCCGCGCACCCATTCCGGCGGGCAGCCGCGCACGGTGTCGCGGCCGAAGGCGGTGAAAATATAGCGGTCGCACAAGACGATATAGCCGGCGCGGAGCAGGGGCACCAACTGGCGTTCGTAACGATCGGCGAAATCGGTGGCGTGAATGAGGCTGAAGGTGTTGGGGGAGAGCAGTTCGCGTTTTTTTCCCTTGCTGGTGGCGTTCTTGACCAGCTCGGAGGAATTCCATTCGCTGAAAAACACTTTCAGCCCCTGCAACTCCAGCCAGCGTTTGAGCAGGTAGATTTGAGTGGATTTGCCGGAGCCATCCAGGCCCTCGACGGCGATGAGGCGCCCGGGAAATCCAAGTTCGGCAAAAGTTTTCATCCGCCGGCTATTCAACAGCTTTTTCGCCGCCAAACCAACCAAAATCGTAATGCGACACCAAAATCGTAATGCGCCGGCTTTGGGAGGCGGGGCCAATTCATCCAGCGCCTGTGGCAACCAACCGGCCCGCCGTCATTTTTGCTTCTCCTTGCGGTCCCAACTGCAAATGGCAATCAGCCCCAAACTGGCTCCCAGCACCACCGCCACCACCCCGAAGAACTTCTCGTTGCCCGAGAGCGGAGCAGGGCTTTTGGCCATCACCATCAGGGCTGTGGCCACCAGCAACAAATCCGCCCCAAAGAGATACCACCGGGGAATGCGCGAGTGCCGCGGAGGGGAAGAGGGCGGATGACCGCGAAAAAGCGAACGCATCCCCGAACCAGATGGCGGGTCTCCAGGAGAGGGCAGGCGTGAGGCGGACCCGGCGCCGGGGGGGTTGCCCATCAGCGCTCCCAATTTTCGTCCAATGGCCGGTTTTGGCACACCCATAGTATGCAGCATCCAAGGATCGGACACAACCGCAAAGTGGCGCAAATCCTGCAAAAAATAACCCCGCCGTAATGCCGTGTATGAACATTTCGTCTGAACTGGTTAGGAACAGATTGGAACCGGGACGATTGCTTTCGACTTCCAGTTAAGGCCTGCCGGCCACAACCGAGATCAGGGTTCCGAGTTGGCTAATTTATGGTTCAAGGACTCTGTTGATAATCACGAACATGGCAGGGCTAAATTCTTTGCCAAAATTCCAAAGAACAAGGATCCGCTCCGGCCTCGGCCGCGCGTCTGACTTGTCTATATCATCGTCAAAATTGAAAAAAACTCAAGCGGTTTTTCCAAAAATCTTTCCGCTTAATCAAAGGCGCGGCCGGCGCAACAAAGAACGTCGCGGACTTTGTGGCGGACCAGTTCCTTGACGCGGGCGCGGGCGGGGCCGAGGTATTTGCGCGGGTCAAATTCCCTGGGGTTTTCAAACAGGCATTTGCGGATGGCGGCGGTCATGGCCAGCCGCAGATCGGTGTCAATGTTGACTTTGGCGCAACCGGTGCGGCGGGCGATTTCGATGTCGGCTTCCGGCACGCCCGCGGTGTCTTCGCCGAGTTTGCCGCCATATTTGTTGATTTCCTGGACGAGGTCTTCGGGGACGCTGGAAGCGCCGTGCAGGACCAGGGGATAATCCCCCATGCCGGAGTCGAGGAGGGCTTTTTTGATGGCTTTGAGGCGGTCCAGATCCAGGTGTTGGGCGCCTTTGAATTTGTAGGCGCCGTGGGAGTTGCCGATGGCCACGGCCAGGGAATCCACCCCGGTCTGACGCACGAAATCCACGGCTTCGCCGGGGTGGGTGTAGGCGCCGCCCTTGGAATAGCCGCCGCCTTCCTCGCCCGCGTCGTGCTGCGCGCCGACCAGCATGCCCAACTCGCCTTCCACGACGCATTGGTGGGGGTGGGCATATTCGACGACGCGGCGGCAGAGTTCGACGTTTTTTGCGAAGGGTTCGTGGCTGCCATCAATCATGACGCTGGTAAAGCCTTCATCAATGCACTCTTTGCAAAGCTCGAAGGTGTCGCCGTGATCCAGGTGAACGGCCATGGGGATGTTGGAGGTGGAAACGGCGGCTTCAATCAACTTTTTCAGATAGACGGGGTTGGCGTATTGGCGGGCGCCTTTGGAAATTTGCAGCATGAAGGGGGCTTTTTCCTCCTCGCAGGCTTCGACGATGGCCTGGAGCAGTTCCATATTGTTCACGTTGAAGGCGCCCAGGGCGTATTTTCCCTTGAGGGCCTTGGCGAAAAGCTCTTTGGTATGTGTCAATGGCATAAATGGGCGTGGTTTTGCGCTCGGGGCCAGAGAGTATGGAAAAGGGAGGGCAATGTAAAGCGAAGATGATCAGCCCGTCACCCGGATCCGGCCTTCGCGATGGTCCTTCAACAATTGGATGTCCGCGTCCACCATGAGTTTGACCAGATCGGCGAAGCGGGTTCTTGGCTCCCAGCCCAGTTGGCGCCGCGCCTTGCGGGCGTCGCCCATGAGCAAATCCACCTCCGCCGGACGAAAATAACGCGGGTCAATCTGGACATATTTTTCCCACGACAGCCCGACCTGGGAAAAGGCCAGGTCCAGAAACTCGCGGATGGAATGGGTTTGGCCGGTGGCCACCACATAATCATCCGGCTGGTCCTGCTGGAGCATGAGCCACATCGCCTCCACATATTCCCGGGCGTAGCCCCAGTCGCGCCGGGCCTCCAGATTGCCCAGATACAGCTTGTCCTGCAACCCCGCCAGGATATGGGCCACGGCGCGGGTGATCTTGCGAGTGACGAACGTCTCGCCGCGCCGCGGCGATTCGTGGTTGAAAAGAATCCCGTTGCTGGCGTGCAAGCCGTACGATTCCCGGTAATTGACCGTGATCCAATACGAATACACTTTGGCGCAGCCATAGGGGCTGCGCGGATAAAACGGCGTGGTCTCGCTTTGCGGGATTTCCCGCGCCTTGCCGAACATCTCGCTGGACGAAGCCTGGTAAAAACGCGTTTTCAAATTGCCCTGCCGGATGGCTTCCAGCAGGCGCACTGTGCCGCCGGCGCCGATGTCGGTCGTGTATTCCGGGGAATCGAAGCTCACCCGCACATGGCTCTGGGAGGCCAGATTGTAAACTTCCTCCGGCCGCACTTCGCTGAGGAGGCGGCTCAACCCGCTGGCGTCACTCAAGTCGCCGTAATGGAGGAACAACCGGGTTTTGTCCACATGCGGGTCGGAATAGATTTCATTGAGGCGCCCCGTGTTGAACGTGCTCGCCCGGCGGATGATGCCATGCACCTCGTAACCTTTGTCCAGCAACAATTCCGCCAGGTAAGAACCATCCTGGCCGGTAATCCCCGTGATCAGCGCTCGTTTAGCCATTGAGACCCGCAGATTCGGCAACCCGGGAGCGATTGGCAAGTGAAAACTCCTGCCCTGCGGTAAAAGGGGCGTATTTCATTTTTGGGGGTTCCTAATCTTAATCTAAATGAAAAAGAATCATCCCAAAGCGGGATCGGGGAGGAGCGGACAGACGCCGGAGCTGGCGCGGAGGCCACCGCCGCAATGTTGCAGATCTTGCAATCCAGCACCCTTTCATCGGATGTCGCCGAGCTGGCCAAAGGCATGGGCCAGGCGGCCAACAGACAATACCAGCAGGAATTTCTGGCCGCCGTGCGCCAGCAGTTGTTTCCGGCCCAACAACCTCAGTCCAGCCCGGACACGGACATGGGGCCGCTGTTCCAAGTCCTGACGATTCGGCCTTGACAAAATGGAGGAAACTGATAATACTATAATAGTTTCCAGCGTTTATCGCCGCGAAGCCCGATATGAACCGCCGCAACAAGACCGCGCCGCCCCCGGCCGCCGCCCGCCAGGTCCGGCGGCGCATCATCGCCGGCGCGCGCCGCCATTTTTTCGCCAACGGCTTCCGCCACGTCACCATGGACGACCTGGCCGGCGAACTGGGCATGAGCAAAAAAACGCTCTACGCCCATTTCCCCGGCAAAAACGACCTGCTCAAATCCGTCCTGATGAACAAATTTGACGATGCGGACGCCGACCTGGCCCGGATCACCGCCGGCTCCTCCGGCGACGTCCGCGCCGCCCTCCGGCAACTTCTGGCCCGGGCGCAGCGCCAGATGGACGAAATCCAGCCGCATTTTATCCGCGATCTCCGCCGGGCGGCCCCGGAAATGTTCCAATTGGTCGAGGCGCGCCGCCGCGACATCATTCGGCGCCACTTCGGCAAACTCTTCGCCGAGGGGCGCAAGGCCGGCCTGATCCGCAACGACATCCCCGCCGGTTTCATGATCGAAATCCTGCTCGGCGCGGTGCAGGCCGTGATCAATCCGCCTAAAATGGCCGAGCTTGGCCTCACGCCCAACACCGCCTTTCCCGCCATCCTCAAGGTGGTCCTCAACGGCGTGATCGTCCGGAAAGGAAAATCACACTTATGATTGACTCGAAATCACCGCCCCTTCGCAAACTGGCCCCCCTCTGGGGTGCGATTGGCATCCTGGCCGGTTGCGGCGGGCCGCCCTCGCCCGCCGTGCAGGGTTATGTGGAGGGGGAATTTGTTTATGTCTCCTCCACCGCGGCCGGAACGCTGGACGCCCTGTCCGTCCGCCGCGGCGCCCAGGTCCGCGCCGGCGATCCTCTTTTCACCCTGGACAATGTCCCGGAGAAAGCCGCGCGCGACCAGGCCGCCGAACAATTGGCCCAGGCTCGCGCCACGCTGGAGGACTTGAAAAAAGGCAAACGCCCCTTTGAAATCCAATCCGCGCAGGCCCAACTCAACCAGGCCCAAGCCGCCCTGGCCCTGGCCGGCCAGGAACTGGCCCGCCAGGAACAACTCGCCGCCGTTCCCGGCGCCGCCGCCCGGCAGGACCTGGACCGCGCCCGTTCCAGCCGGGACCAGGACAGCCAGCGCGCCGCCCAACTGGAAGCGGATTTGAAAACCGCGCAAACCGGCTCGCGCGACGACCAAATCGCCGCCGCCCAAGCCGGCGTCCGCGCGCTGGAAGCCGCCCTGGCCCGCGCCGAGTGGGACTTGTCGCAAAAAAGCCGGGCCGCGCCCGCGGCCGGACTGGTTTTTGACACGCTGTATCGTCCGGGCGAATGGGTCGCCGCGGGCCGGCCGGTGGTCGCATTGCTCCCGCCGGAAAACGTCAAAGTCCGCGCCTTCGTGGCGGAAACGCGGGTTGGGGCGATTCATCCCGGCGATGCCGTCCGCGTCACGGTGGATGGCGTGCGGCAGGCCCTGGCCGGGAAGGTTTCCTTCATTTCGCCCCAGGCGGAATACACTCCGCCCGTCATCTACAGCCAGGAAAGCCGCGGCAAACTGGTCTTCATGGTGGAGGCCGTTTTTGACGCGGCCACCGCCGCCAACCTGCATCCCGGCCAGCCGGTGGACGTGCTGTTCGGCCCGTGACCATGCCGGAAGAGCTCTCCATTGACGTGCGCGGCATGACCAAGAGGTTCGGCCGGATCACCGCCGTGGATCACATTGATCTGCAGGTCCGCACCGGCGAAATCTGCGGCTTTCTCGGCCCGAACGGCAGCGGCAAGACCACCTTCATCCGCATGTTGTGCGGCCTGCTCCGCCCCGACGAAGGCCAGGGCGTTTGCCTGGGCTGCAACGTCATCACCGACACCGAAGCCGTCAAGCGCCAGGTCGGCTACATGACCCAGCGATTCAGCTTTTACGACGACTTGAGCGTGGAGGAAAACCTCGACTTTGTGGCGCGCATGTATGCTGTCAAGAACCGCCGCCAGGCCGTGCGCGAAAGCATTGAGAGCCTGGGGCTGGCCCAGCGAAAAGAGCAACTGGCCGGCCAGCTTTCCGGCGGCTGGAAACAGCGCCTGGCCCTGGCCGCCTGCCTGATCCACCGCCCGAAACTCCTTTTGCTGGACGAGCCTACCGCCGGCGTGGACCCCAAAGCCCGCCGCGATTTCTGGGAACAAATCCATCAACTCGCCGCCCGCGGCCTGACCTTTCTCATCGCCACCCATTATATGGACGAAGCGGAGCGCTGCCATCGCCTGGCCTTCATCGCGGGCGGCAAACTCCTCACCCGGGGCACGGCCGCCGAAGTCATAGTCCAGTCCCGTCTCCTCACCTGGTCGGTCGCGGGGCCGGATTTGACGGACCTGGCCGTCCAACTCCGCCGCCAACCCGGCGTCACACAAGCCTCGGCCTTCGGCGCCGTGCTCCACGTCAGCGGCGACGACCCCGCCGCGCTCCAACAAGCCATCGCCCCTTTTCGCGCGCCGCCACTGGAATGGCGTCAAGTCGAGCCGGGCCTGGAAGATGTTTTCATTCACCTCATGGATCAGGTTCCCGGCAATTTCCCGCCATGAAAACACGTCCCGACTTTTCTCCGGCCCGTTTTTGGGCGATGGTGGTCAAGGAATTCATCCAGATGCGCCGGGACCGCCTCACCTTCGGCATGATGGTCGGCATCCCGATCCTCCAGCTCATTCTTTTTGGCTTTGCCATCAATTCCGACCCCAAGCACCTTCCCGCCGCCCTGCTGGTCGCCGATGACGGCCCGTTGCAGCGCACCCTGCTCAGCGCCATCAAGAACACCACCTACTTCGATTTTGTCCGCCAGATCAAAACCGAAGCCCAGGGCCGCGACCTTCTCGCCCGCGGCCAGGTTCAATTTGTCGTCAACATTCCGGCAAACTTCAACCGCGATCTGTTGCGCGGCGACCGTCCGGCCATTCTCGTCGAGGCCGACGCCACCGATCCCGCCGCCACCGGCAACGCCCTCGGCGCGCTGCCCGCCTTTCTTGACAACGCCCTGCAAAATGATCTCAAGGGTCCGCTCTCCTGGCTCGCCCCCGCCGGCGGCCCGGCCGCCGTGCGCGTTCACGCCCTCTACAACCCGGAGGGCCTGACCCAGCTCAACATCGTGCCCGGCCTGCTGGGCGTGGTCCTGACCATGACTATGGTCATGATCACCGCCCTGGCCATCACGCGCGAACGCGAATCCGGCACGATGGAAAATCTGCTCTCCATGCCCACGCGGCCCTTCGAAGTGATGATTGGCAAAATCATTCCCTACATCCTGGTCGGCTACATTCAAATCAGCCTCCTTCTCATCGCGGCCCGCTTCCTCTTCCATGTGCCGGTGATCGGCAACCTCCTCCTCCTCTTCGCCGCCGCCCTGGTATTCATCGCCGCCAACCTGTCCATGGGCATCACCTTTTCCACCCTGGCGCAAAACCAGCGCCAGGCCATGCAAATGGGCATGTTCTTTTTTCTGCCCTCCATCCTCCTGTCCGGCTTCATGTTTCCCTTCCGCGGCATGCCCCACTGGGCGCAGGCCGTGGGCGAAATCCTGCCCCTGACCCATTTCCTGCGCGTCGTCCGCGGCATCCTCCTTAAAGGCAACGGCCTGGCCGACATCGCCCCGCAACTCTGGCCCATCGCCCTTTTCACCGCCGTCGTTCTGGCCATCGGCGTCAAACGCTACCATCAAACCCTGGATTGAAGTTATGAAAACACCGCCCCTCCTCGGCCCCTGTCTCTTTCTTCTTGTCACCGCCTCCTGCGCCGTCGGCCCGGATTACCGCAGGCCGGCCGCCGCCCCGACCGCCCCGGCCGATTGGCGCTGGAAAGCGGCCGAACCCCGGGACGCCTTTCCCAAGGGCGCCTGGTGGAATGTTTTTAACGACGACGCTCTCGCCCGCCTCGAAACCAACGCCCTGGCCAATAATCAAGACCTTCGCGCCGCCGTGGCCCGCGTGGACCAGGCCCGCGCCGCCGCCCGCCTCACCCGCAGCCAGTTCTTCCCGGAACTTTCCCTCGACCCCGCGGTCAGCCGCCAGCGCGTTTCCGGCAATGAGCCGATCCCCTTCCCGATCAAACTCAAGCCCGTTTACCTCGACTCCTTCCAGGTCCCGCTGGACTTGAGCTACGAGGTGGATCTGTGGGGGCGGGTGCGCCGCTCCTTTGAATCCGCCCGCGCCCAGGCCCAGGCCACCGCCGCCGATTGCCAGAATGTTCTCTTGACGCTGACGGCGGACGTTGCTGTCAATTATTTTCTGCTCCGCTCCCTGGACAGCCAAATCGCCACGCTCCACCGCCTCGTCCAACTGCGCGGGGATGCGGCCCGCATTTTGAACGCCCGCTTCGCCGCCGGAACCATCCCGGAAATGGACGCCGCCCAGGCGGCCGCCGATCTGGCCGCCACCAAGTCGGAACTGGCCGACACGGCCCGCCAGCGCGCGGAAACGCTGGATGCGCTGGCGCTGCTTTGCGGGCAGCCGGCCAGTTCCTTCATCGTGACCGAACGCCCCCTGGACGAAAACCCGCCGCTGGTTCCCATCGGGCTGCCTTCCTCCGTGTTGGAACGCCGCCCGGACATCGCCGCGGCGGAACGCGCACTCGCCGCTAAAAACGCGCAGATCGGCGTCGCGCGCGCCGCCTACTTTCCCGTCGTGCGGTTGACCGGCCAGGCCGGCTACCTGAGCGGCGAAGCCAACAATCTCTTCAATATGGACAGCCTCACTTTTTCGCTCGGGCCCAGCGCGAGTTTGCCGGTTTTCACCGCCGGCCGCACCGCCGCCCAAGTGCGGCAGGCTGAGGCCGTCTGCCGGGAAGCCCTGGCCAACTACCAACAAAGCGCGCTGACCGCGTTCAAGGAAGTGGAGGACAGCCTGGCCCAAATCACTTTTTGGAATCAGCAGGCCGACAGCCAAAAGGAAGCCCTGGCCTCCGCCCGGCGGGTCAGCGAACTGACCCAAGCGCGTTCCGACGCGGGCGTGCTGACCGGGCTTGAATACATCAGCGCCCAGTGCCTTGCGTTGCAGCAGGAGAAGCAAACGGCGGCGTTATCCGCCAGTCGTTTCGCCGCCACCGTCCGCCTCATCAAAGCCCTCGGCGGCGGCTGGAATGAACAATGAATGCGGAATACGCCTGGGGAAAGGGCGCCAATTCTTGTTTGCCAGACGGGATCTTCCGGGATAGAATCTGACTGTGCGTGGATGAAATCGCGCCGTGCGCGTGCGCTTGCCAAATCGCAAGTGGTAGGAATGAGCGTCTTGCACCCATAGCTCAATTGGATAGAGCATCTGACTACGGATCAGAAGGTTGTAGGTTCAACTCCTACTGGGTGCGCCACTTTTTGCGAGGAGAAATAAGATGTTCCCAAAAATGGAGTTCGACCAAGACGGCCCAATCCCCCCAGAAGCCCCCCAACTTAATTTTATGGCTCAAAAACTCGAAAAAGTCGCCGGCGAAAAGTTCCTCTATCAACACGGTGTCGAAGGTCTATTACATCCGCATCCGGACCGAAACCGAGGACACGGAGCGAAGTTCGAACACGACGAAAAGAACAATGGCGGTCAAGCTACGGGACCGGTGGTTGAACAAGCAAACCAACGTCAAATTGGGTCTCGAAGAGCCAAAAAAAGCTCCGAAACGCTTGCGGATCGACCGGGCACTTGCCGATTATTGCAGGGCGGGTTTTGCTTCGATCCGACGAGGAGAATTGACGCATGACTGCAATCGAAGCTCTCGGATGAAACAAATCGCGCAACTCGTCCCACCGCCCTTGGTCGCGAAATGCGAATTTGGCTTCATTATGCGTGTTGGCGAGAACGTCATCCATGTGCGTCGTGCTCCTCTGTCATTAGCGCCAACAGTAAGTGGCAGGTATGGTCTATAAGAAAGTGGCTTTGACCAACATCAGCGGGACGAGCTGCGAGGAGCAGGTGGCTCATTAAACGTGGCTTCATGTTCTTTTCCACGCTCATTTTGGCGTTTGTGCCTGCGCCAGATGCGGCGGCTGCTCCAAGGTTTCCCATCCGCCGCCCAGCGCCTTATAGAGACTAATGAGGTTCTGGGTCACCGCCTTGTCGCTCTGGACCAGGGCGTCTTCGGCCTGGTAGAGAGAGCGCTCGGCATCGAGGACGTTGATGAAGCTGGCCAGCCCGTTGCCGTAGAGTTGG
>JBEKIA010000044.1:0-21433 GCA_050011995.1 Verrucomicrobiota bacterium | reverse complement strand
CCCACCTGGACAAAGCCGGCTTTCGTCGGGTAAAACCCGTCCTCGACGGGCACTTTGGAGGTCGGCCCGGTCGTGCAATTCTCCGTGTACATGTACTGTCCCTCGAACGTGGTCCACCAGGTGTCGTTGAACTTGTGGGTATAGCTCTCGACACATTCCTGGAGGTTGTTGAAGCCGAAAGTGCCGTTGTTGAACGAGTTCATCCCGATGTAAAAGGAGTCATGGCCGCCCGAGGCGATATATTGAAGATTAAACGAGCCGGTGGGCTGGTCGCCGGGATCCTGAGTCTCCCACGGCGCCATGTCCACGCCGTCGGCCAGGCCCACCTGCAGCACCCAGTTGGCGTTGAGCTTCGTATTGGCCCAGATGCCCCACATGGTGTAGTTATCGAAACTATAGACCAGCGAGTGGCTGGCCATGAGGTTGTTCGGCGCAAGCTGCTGCTCGATGTCGGGCATCGAAATGATGCGCCCAGCCAGAATGTTCATGCCGTCCGCAATCTTGGGAATGTAAAGATCGAAGTACGTCATCGGCGTGTCGTAGCCGGCGAAATGGTTGTTCCTCAGCAGGTTCATGTCGTTGAGATAGCCGCGCGAAGCCATAAATCGGTAGTCCAGACCATAGAGCAAGGCCACGCGGAAACCCCAGTCAATGTAGTCCTTCTGGTTCTGATCGGCCATGCGCTCGATATAGACCACGGCTTGATCCAGCTCAACCCGGTCCGAGCGCTCATCATAGACTTCCGGGAAATTGGGCGTGGGGCCGAGTGAATAGTTGTGCGAACTGCTGATGTTTCCGCTGACCGTCCACCAGCCGTAAACCTGGATGCGGCTGTCATACCAGGCCTTGCCGTTCGGGCCGTCATAGATGGCCTGCATCAGCGGGAAGGGACTGTCTCGCAGGGCGCCAGGGTCGCCGATGACGTTCGGGCCTCCGCCAATCTGCCAATCGCCGTCCGGATAGGGCGGGCTGTCAAAGGGCGGGGGACCGATGCGGCGCATGGGCGCGGGAGGAGCGTTGGTGTCGGGCGGGGAAACCGCCGGCGTTCCGGCTTGCTCCAGCTCCGCCTGATCCAGCCGCTTCCAAAAGCCTTCATTGGCCCTCTTGCCGTAGGGCGGGGCCGCCGGGGCATTGGTTGCGGCCGGGGCGTTGGTTCCAGAAGTTGCGGCCGGGGCCATGTTGGTTTGGTCTGCCGCGGAGGCAGGGGAGGCCAGACTGATGCATCCAAGAGCCAGGCCCAGAGCCATTGGACGGAACATTGTTCGTAAGAACCTGATATTCATTTTCATTTATTTGTGTTGTATTTGTTGTTGTCTTGGTTTGCCTCAACTCTCATGCCGACTCTGTTCTCATACCGCAAACGCGATCCATTTTTATGGCATCTTATTAAAAGTCAACCGATTCTGCTTAAAATACTACTAATAAACGCAGCATGGGCAAGCCTCAAGCACGATTCATGCCGCAGTCGAAAGAAATTCATAAGATGCTCTGCCATAAATACTTGCTACAGTTTTACCAGTCTAACTGCGGACGACATCACTGGTCATATATGACCACGCTGTATCATTTGGTTCACACATTTTTATGCCTCCCTGGCTGCTCTTTGTGTCTGGATCGAGCGAATCGGTGTAAGGCCAAGTCGTACAGTCGAATTAGGCTGCGCCCGACAAGACAATCCTCTGTATGGCGGTTATATTGTGAGTATAAATACTGAACACCGCTCTTCCAGCGAACACAACATTCGCCGAAGAGAGAGAAAGGTCTGATATGAATGCAAAAAGTTTTAGATCCACCACCGGATTGGCTATGGCCGCCGCTTTGGCAGTCGGAATGCTGGCTGCCTTGCCGGCATACGCTGGAGGCGCCCAGATCAGGAATACCCATTCCGACACGCCCTACAGGGGGCCGAGTCAGCCGGCCGCCTCAACCGTCGTAAAATCTCAGCCAAAGGTGAGTCCGGCAGCGCCAGCCGAAGTTCAAGTCGCCGTCATGGCAAAGTCGCCCGCCCAGCCGGCCGCAAAGCGCAGTGTTTTTATCCACCGTTGACCGTCAACGGGGTTCCGGCTTGCGGCCGAAAGGACGGAAGGCCGGGAAGGATGGAACGCAAACGCGCGGGTGTGTCCCGTGTTGAACACGGCGGAATCCGCAGCCACGCCATCGCCGGTCGCGCGCGTCTGCGATGAACTGGTCTCCAGCGTTGCACCCCATTGCTTTGGCGGCCAAAGGACTGCCCGCCCCGCCTGCCGCTTCAAGACGGATTGGTTCGTTCCCTCAGGCGCGGTTTTTGGCGCGGTTTTTGCTTTCCTTTTTCGCAAGATTCGGCCAGACTTGTCAAGAGATGGAAAGCCAGAGCGTCCATTACAGGATTTGGGCGGCCGACAATGTCGTGTACGGCCCGGTGGAATTGCCTACCCTGGTTGCCTGGATCAAGGACGAGCGGGTGCTGGCGGACACCTGGATTTTTGACGGGCAAAATGACTGCTGGCGCAAAGCCGCCCAATTGCAGGAGCTGCAATGCTTCTTCTCCAAGAAATCCGCTGCCGCCGCCCCGTCCCCGTCCCCGCCGGACCGGCATGGAATAAAGCCCGGCATGCTCCGGCGGATCAAGGCGCTGGCCGACATGACCGACAGCCAACTGGAACGGTTCGCGGACTTCATGGAGCCGCAAGACGCGCGGCAATGGACGCAAATTGTCAAACAGGGAGAAACGGACGACGGCATGTTTCTGGTTCTGGAAGGCGAGCTGCGGGTGCGGTTGATGATCAACGGCAAGGAAACCATTCTGGCCACGCTGGGACCGGGGGAATGTTTTGGGGAGATGGCGCTGTTTGACCGGGGCCCGCGCTCCGCGGATGTGCTGGCCAACAAAGACAGCCTCTTGCTCAAAGTTAGCAGCGAAGCTTTCGACAAGCTCCGGGCGGAGGCGCCGGAACTGGCCGTGCCGATGCTCCACGCCATGGCCCGCACCCTGGCCGGCCGCATCCGCGCTGACAACAAGCGCATCAAGGACAGCGTGAACTTCGCCCGCACCGGCGGGTATTAGCCGCCACGGTCAATGGCCGTGCTTCTTGGAGAGGTACCACCAGAGCAGGAGAAAGAGGAGGATGTTCAGAAGCACCAGGCCGATGACAATGGGCACCAGACGGTAGCGGGTCTTCCAAATTTGAGGAGGCTGGAGGCGCTGCCACCGCCCGGTCAGCGGCACTTTTTCGTAATCGTCCAACTCGGCTTTCATCAGGCCGGCCGAATGGTAGCGGCTGGCCGGATTGCGCTCCAGGGCGTGCAGGATGATCTCTTCGAGCACGGGGGTGAGCTTGGGGTTGACCTTGCGGGGCGCGGCAGGATCGCCGGTGAGGCGGGAGTTCATGACCACGTAGGGATTCTCGCCCTCGAAGAGCGTCGAGCCTGTGGCCATTTCATACAGGATGGCGCCCAGGCTGTAGATGTCGGTGCGTTCGTCGCCGCGTTTGCCCTGGACTTGTTCGGGGGCCATGTAATCGGGCGTGCCCATGGCCGGGGTGAAGCCGACGAAGGTCACGCGCCGGGCCTGGGCGGACTTGGCGATGCCAAAATCCATGATGCGAATGGAGCCGTCGCGGCAGAGCATGATGTTTTGGGGTTTGAGGTCCCGGTGAATCACATTCTGCTGGTGCAGGTAGTCCAAGGCGTCGCAGATGCGGCTGGCAATGGCGGCCGCATCGCGCTCCGGCAGCGGTTTGAGTTCCTTGAGCAAGTCGGCCAGGGTGCGGCCTTCCAGATATTCCATGACGATGTAGGGCCGGCTTTTTTGCTCTTCGACGGGAATGATCTTCAGCACGGAAGGATGGTGGAGGGTCTTGCCGATTTCCTCCTCGCGCTCGAAGCGGGTGGCGCCGGCAACATCGCTCTCGAATTGCATGTGGGGCACCTTGACCGCGACGGTTTGGCCGGTCTTGCGGTCGCGGGCCTTGTAAATGCAAGCCATGCCGCTGCGGCTGACGCACTCCTGGATTTCAAACCGGTTGTCGAGCACGGCGCCCGCGCTGTATTCTGCTTTGCTTTCCACAGTTCTATTCCTCAGATAACCCGTCTTGACCCCGCGAAAGAAAATGGCCCTATGCACTTCGTTGATGCGGATGACCTGAAGCGAAATGTTATCCTCGCCGTTGCGTTTCTCAACCAATTTCAACAACAGGTTCGCCGCTTCCGCCGGCTCCTCATGGCTCACCGCGTCCAGGATTTCCACGTCGGTGGCGAAGCCGTAGAGGCCGTCGGTGCAGAGCAGGATGACATCGCCCTTAAAGACCTCGCGCTTGACAAAATCCATGCGGCAAATGGGTTCGCTCCCCAGGCTGCGGGTGAGCAGGGAACGGGAGGGGCTGGTCATGGCGTCGGTTTCCCGGATCAGGCCGTATTTCAGCCGGAAACCAACCTGGTTGTGGTCGGTGGTCAGTTGTTCGATCCTGCGGCGGCGGATCAGATAAGCCCGGGTGTCGCCGACAAAGCCGATGGTGACTTCGTTATGCCGGAAAACCGCCGCCGTCAGCGTGGTACACATCTGGCCCTGCCCGGGGTTTTTCAGGGAGTCGTCATAAATGGCCTTGCTGGCGCAATCAAATGCTTGACGGATGACCTTGCGGGGTTCGGTGGCGGCCGTGGAGGTGCAGAAAACATCCAGGACGCTTTGCACGGCCATGGCGCTGGCGATTTCGCCGCGGCTGCTCCCGCCCACCCCGTCCGCCATCACTGCGATGGCCCCCAGCTCGCGCCGGTCATAGGCGAGGTCAGGCGTCCAGAAGCCGACACGATCCTCGTTGTTGGAACGTATCGGTCCGGAGACGCAGATTTGAGCGCAAGTCAGTTCCATGGCTCCTTCGGGTTGAGGTGAAACCGGAGGCTGATTGTTCTCGGTGAGCGGGGGGGAAATATCTGGGGCGGCAATACTCAAGGTGATTGGGGATATTCAGGGTCATGTTGGCGCCGGCAAAACCCAAATGCGGCTGGCCTTCTCCTCTTCAGTAAGGCCAGCCGCGCCGGGATTCATTTCTCCCGCAAGTGGACTCAGGCGGTTTGTGGTTTTGCGCTCAGTATCATCTCCTTTCCTTTGGCCTTGCTGGTCATCCAGAAGTAAACGAAGCCCGCGATGGCCCAGAGCAGGGCCAGGCCGAGGGCGATGTAAGGCTCCTTGTAACTCATGCCGGCGACGCCAATCGCCGGAATCGGACCGAGCAAGTAAAACAACATGCAACCAAAATTGGCCAGAAGCCCGAACGCCGGGACAAACATGTGCTTGAACCCGTGGAAACTGTGGTGCTCGCGGAAGGCCACGATGGCCACGATGCAGGTGGTCATGTAGAGCAGGAACGTGCCGAAGTTGCTGATCAGCGTGATGATCAGCACGGTATTGGGCAGTTGCACGTAGGCGTGCGGCGAGAAGATGCCGATGCTGTACCAGAGGTTGTGCTTGTCCAGCGGCGCAAGGTCCGTGCTTTGGCCGCCCAGATAGACCACCGTTGTCAGGATGCCGACGACGATGGAGATCAGCGCCAGCGCCCAGACCGCGCGGTGGGGAGAGAGCGTCTTGCCGTGCAACAGGCCGAACTGGGTGGGAACTTCCTCATCGCGGCCCATGGCGTAGGTCACGCGCGCCCCCGTGTTCATGCAGGAGAGGGTCGTGCCGATCAGGGCCAGAAACACCGTGCCCGCCTCGATCAGCATGAAGGCCTTGCCCGCCGCCGGGCTGCCAAAGAGCCAGGTGCCCACCAGCACCATCATGTCTCCTATGGGCGCGCCGGAAGCGCCGGCATTCGAGAGGGTGTAGCCGCTGTTCAAGAAGTAATTGGCGGCGAAATACTCGAACAGGTAACAAACCGCGCCTTGAATCGCCAGGGAGAGCAAGACCGCGCGCCCAATGTCCTTCTTCGGGTTCTTGGCCTCTTCGCCCATGGCCGTGACCGATTCGAAGCCCACCAGCAGCAGGATCGCCACGCACGCTTGAATCAGGATGGACCCGAAGCCATGCGGAGCCACCACGGACGCGGCGCTGGCGTGGAAATTAAACGTGGCCGGATCTTTCGCCGTGCCCGCCCCGCTGACGGCGTCCGAAGCGGCATAACTCAACACGAAAGGATCGGCGGTGGGTTTGCCGTCTTTGTCCAGAACCACGGCGCCCTTGTCGTCTTTTTTCCAAACCGGATAGGGGTCGCCTTCGCCGAGGCCCAGGGCGGCCAGGCCGGCGAGTTCCACGGCGTTGGTGTTCTTGGCCTTGTCCAGGTCATCCTTGGCCACCTGGCGGTCTTGCTGCTTGTAAATGGGCGCCTTGGTCTTGTCATCCACCTTGGGCGTATTGTCGGCCCAGGTGTCGGGGACGGGCTTGCCCTTGTCGTCCACCACGTTCACCGTATCCACATTGTAATTGACTGGAGTCCCATTGGAGAGGTGCCAGCCGACGGAGCCGTTGGGGTGGTTGGAGCGATAGGCGATGGCCATGAGGGCGAAAACAATCAACGCGGAAATCTGAATGACGTTGATGGCCATGTTGACCGCGGTCGTGCCGTTGACCCCGCGGTAGGCGATGTAGCCCACACCCAGGGAGAACACGATGCAGAACAGCCACATGAAGAGCGGACTGTTGTAGGTGCCGCTGAAAGTGTTCGGAAAAATCTGCCCCGCCAGCCAGCCGGCCAGAATGGCGGTGACGCCGACCATCAATCCGGTATAAATCCAGTAATACAAGTGGCTGTTCCAGCCGGTGAAGAACTTGATGACGCGCGCCCACTTGAAGGCGTGCGTCTTGGACAGGAAGGCCTGTTCGGCGTAGAGGTAGGAAGAGCCGGCGCCGGGGTAAAGTTTGGACAATTCCGCATAGCTCATGGCGGTGGCGAAGCACAAGAGCAGCGCGAACACCAGCCCCAGCCACATGGCGGCGCCGGCCAGGGGCGCGCCGTACAAGGACTGCTCCTGATAGGTGAGCCAGAGAAACGCTCCGGGCGCGATCAGCGCCATCGCGTTGATCGTCAGGCCGGTCAGACCCAACGTCGGTTTCATCGTGGTCGGTTTTTCCGAGGGTGAATTTGCGGTTGCCATAATTTTTATTCTATTTTAGTGTTTGTCGTGAACAGGTTCTTGATTCCAGAAAGCCGGCGGACCCTGCGCAACCCGCGCATTCCCGCCGGCAATTCCATCCCGCAATCAATCTCCCGGTTCTTTTTCAAGGCTCGTGCCATGCCCATGGCATTAGCATGGTCAATGCCAGCGGTTTGAGCGGGTAATGGTTAAAAGGGAGCTTGTACTGTGCAACACACTGAGGCAGAGTGAATTACAGATTAGCCGGTTGGAAATCCTGCTGATTTATGACGCGGAACCCGCAATGCTGAAGATTTTTTTGGGCATTGCGATTGGTTCGTTTTGGTCACGTTGCGAGTTTTTCCGCATCTCTTTGTGAAAATCTTAATGGAAAGCAAATAAGGCGGGCCGCCGACATTAAAAAGAACTTAAAATCAGGCATAGACAATCAGATGAATGTCCTCCGGCAGGCTGTCGGAGATTTCCCGGATGATGTTCCCTCGAAGAAGATGGGCCAGGCCGCGGCGTTCGGGCGCGCCCAAAATCAGATGCGAGACTCCCACCGTCGCCGTGATATCCACAATGGTGTGCGCCACCGAGTCGCTCACCGCGTAACAGGGAATGACGGGATGGCCGCCGGCTTTCTTTTTGGCTTCCAGGAAAACCACCCGCGCTTCCGGGTCGTCCTGCCACTTGCGCTTGAAGTCATCCGCGAGCAAAACCGGCACCGGGCGGATGAACAGCAAATAGAGCGGGCGATCACTTTGCCGGGCTTCCTCGATGGCGAAGTCCAGGGTCTTTCCCAGGCCGCGGACAGCGCACATCATCGGCGTGCCGGAAGCCTCGTGGGATTGGACGGGGAGAGTGGCCAAAGGCGCGAGAACGGGCTGGGTGGCGGCCGCCGGCTGGCTGGCGGCGGCTTGCTCCTCCTTTAGCTTGCGCCGCGTATGTTCGATGGCCAGGCCGCGCAGGATCAAGCCAATGACCAGCACGCCGGCGGCAAAATTGCGCGCGCTCGGTTTGTCCGCAAACAAGGTGAGTTCAATGGCCAGCATGATCAGGAACGTGCAAAACATCAGGAGGCGCTCCCAGGCCGCCAGGCCCAATTTCCGGTCGGTGGAACTGGCGCCGAGGTTGGTGGCGATGGCGCCGACCACGCCCACGGCATAAAGATCCGCCAGCCCGCCCACATCCTTGACCGTCAAAACCAGAAGCGCGGGCACCACCGCCGCCACGATGAGGCCCAGGTTGGGCACGCCGAAACTGTTGAGACGCTGGAAGTGCGGCGGCAATTCTTCGTCGCGGGACATGAGGAACGAGATGGCCACCAAATCCACAATGGCGGTGTTGACGGCGGAAAGCAGAAGCAAACCAAACACCAGGCTCACCGCCACGCCCATGTAGTGTCCTATCAGGGCGGAATGGAAGGCGCCGCCCACGAATTGTCCCCCCATGTACCGGAGCATGTAATCGCGCACGCCGGGATTGCCGGGCGCGTTGACCTCATTCATCTGGCCGGTGTCGGTGGGCACGGAAGCCAGTCCGCCCAGCGCATTCATCGCCAAGCCGAGGAGAGCGGTGAAGAGGCAGACTTCCAGCATGACCCAGAGGATGGCGGGCGTGGAGGTCTGGGAAACATTGGGTTGGGCATCGGTGCTGCCCTTGTTGAGCTTCATCACGCCGGTGGAGTTGGCAATGGCCTCAACGCCAGACAAGGCCAGCACAACCCCGACAAATCCACCCCAATTCTTGAAGAAACCGCCTTGCAGCGGCTGCATATTATGCACCGCTTCACCCAGGTGGGGGATGCAGAAGGCCCCCAGCACCACCACCACCACCACGGTCGGGAGCGAAACCAGGAAAGCCAGGCCGCCGGTGTGTTTGGGACCGAAGTAATTCAGCCCGCCGATAAAGAGAATGGAAAGCCCGGCCCAGACAACCGGATGCGGAATCTGCAGATATTGAAAGGCCGACAGGGCGCTGATCGCCGCCGTCACTATGTAATCCGCGATCAACAGGAAAGCGCCGACAATGGAAATGATTTCCGACCGGTGGCGCACACTGGCGTAAACCCCGCCGCCGTCGGGATAATGCTTGCAGATGGCCATGTAATTGACCCCCACCAAGGCGGTCAGCACACACATGGCGGCAATCAACCAGAACGAACTATATCCGCCCACGGCAAAGGCGATCCCGATGACATAGGCTTTGCTGGTGCCCCAGTCCCCGTACAAAATGGCCGCCGCCCGCGGGGCATTGACATTGCGCGGCCGCCTCGTGCTGGTGGTCAGAGTCATCGGGTTGGGCGAAAGACATCGCGCCGGAGCATACCTGTAATGGCGCCAACATCAAACACGGGTTGGACAACACGGATTGGAAAGCCGCTCGTGGGCCGCGCGCGGTTCATGCTCAAACCGCCAGCGCGTCCCTTTCCTCCGTGCGGATGCGAATGACCTTGTCCACGCTGGAGACAAAGATCTTGCCGTCGCCGATTTCGCCGGTCCGGGCCGCCTCCAAAATCGCGGCGGAAATTCCGGCCGCCTGGGCATCGGCGGCGATAATTTCCAGTTTGAGTTTGGGAAGAAAGGTGGAGGCGTATTCGCGGCCGCAATACATCTCCGTGCGGCCGTTTTGCCGTCCGAACCCCGAGACTTCGCAGACGGTCATGCCGCCGATGTCCAGCGCGGCCAGCGCATCCCGCACTTCATCGAGCTTGAACGGTTTGATAATGGCTTCGATCTTCTTCATGGCGCCCCGGCGAAAAATGCGCAAGGCAAAGTGAGTTCGCCGTTATGCGGGAAGGATAAGCATAGTTAATGCCAACGAAATCAGAAATGCCATCCTTGTGCTTAAAATAAACTCAAAACGCCTTCCCAAGCTGCCAAAACAGGTCGAATTCTCAAGTCAAATTAAGCAGCATGGTCAAAAGCAGCCAGACCGGATTAGTCGCCGAATAATTTCTTCAACTGTTCGCGGGCCGCGGCTTCGCGCGGGTTGTTCCCGGCCTTGGCCACGAAAGGGCGGCGGGCCATTTCAAAATACTCGCAGAAATTCCCGGTCTCCTTCTCCGGCACCGGCTCGGCGCGCCGGTCGCGGCATTGGTGGGCGACCCGGGGATCGTGGCTGACGCAATTGAGGCAGACGCGCAAATCGGCGTTGCACCGATTGCACGAATCGCCGCGTCCGGGCTGGCCCGCCAGGGTCCATTCCCATCCGCACTGATGGCAGTGACGTGTTCCGGTCATGGGCGGATTATATAATCCGGATTGGGATTTTGCGCAAATGCAACTCAAAAATCTTCCTTTTTGCGCTTTTACCGCTGGACGGCTCCCGCCGGGCGGATAGGCTCTGGTGGAACGAACGGATTTTTGAGCGACGTTCGCCGCAACGCCAAGTCCATGAGACCGCCAGAAACATGCGCTCTCCCGCGGCCGCCAGGCCGGGAGAACGCGCCGGAGGAAGCAGAACTGCTGCCGGCGGAATTTTCCGCCCTGCTGCGCCGGATCGGCGCGCCGGACGGTTTTCCCGAGGGTCTCGCGGCGCGGCTCCCGCCGGGCCGAATCCGCGCCGGCGACGGTCTGCGCGATTTTTTGGAAGGCTACCAAACCCAAATTCTTGTGCCGCTGGAAATGCCGGCCATCATCCGGGCGCGTTCTCAGGCCGCGCGGGGCCATCTGCGGGAATTGATTGCGCTGGACCGGGAACTGGACACCCAGCCGGTCCTGCCCGCCTTCGCCTCCGCCAGCCGCCGGATTGGCCGCGCTCAACTGGAGCGGCTGCGGCCCTTGCGCGATGAACGCACCGTGCAGCGCTACCTCGCCGCTGTGGAAGCGGGGCACGCGGCGGGCTGGCACACGGTGGTCTATGGCATCACCCTGGCCGTTTACTCCTGGCCCTTGCGGCACGGCCTTCTCACCTACGCGCGGGCGGCGCTTTCCGGACTGGCCCTGGCGGCGGGCCGCCCGGCGGGTATGGCCGGGCCGGCTTGCCGGGAGATTGTGCAAACCTTCCTTCTCCGTCTGCCCGCCGCGCTGGAACAAACGCTGGCCGCTTGCCCGGAAGGCGCGGAGCCGGCGCGGGCGCTGTAACCTCAGGAACGGCCCCAGCGCCAATTCCTGCTGCGCATGAAGTTGTTGATTCTCAAGATCTCCCATTCCATGAGGCCATTACTCCACCAATCGAATAGGGATTTCCCATTTTGCGGTCCAAAACCAGCCCCAATTCGAGCGAATGGATTTCCCGGCGCCTTCATGGATTGGCCATGGGAGCGGCGCGAATTTGCGGGCTAAATCCTTTGACCTTCCCGAAACTTTTTATATACTGCCTTGTTTAAGACAGGAAAGAAACGCATGGCTCTGGTCTCGATTAAAAGTCTTTTGGCGCAGCATAACCTGGCCAGCCCTCAACAGTTTGAGGCCTGGAACAAGGCGTGGCGGCTGGCCGTCGAGGCGGGATCGCTGGAATCGCTGCTCGGTTTCATGGCCCGGGAACGGGGTTTCGCCGAAGACGCTTTCTTGCAGGAACTGGCCAAGGCGCTGGGCTGGCCCTTCATTGATATCGGCAAGATGGATGTCTCCCCGGAGGCCCGCAAGAAGATTTCCACCAAGGTCGCCTTCCAGTATTCCATCCTGCCCGCCAGTTTCGAGAATGGGCGGCTGCTCGTCGCGGTGAGCAATCCTTTTGACACCGCCATGCTCAACGCCGTGCAGTTTGACGCGCGCGATCCGGTGCATTTTGCCCTCTCCACCAAGAGCGAGCTGGAGAAGGCGCTCAAGAAATACTATGGCGTGGGCGCCGAGACCCTGGACGAAATGGCCGGGGCGGACGAGCCGCTGGAGTTGCTGGTCGAGGACAAGGAAATCACGGAAAGCGACCAGGAAGCCAGCGTCATCAAATTTGTCAACCAGATCATCTGGGAGGCCTTCAAGGACCGCGCCACCGACATTCATTTCGAGCCGGCGGAGGACGAATTGCGCATCCGCTACCGCATTGACGGCATCCTGCACCAGACGCCGATGCCCGCGCAGTTGAAACGGTACCAGGCCTCCTTGATTTCCCGCATCAAGGTCATGTCCGGCATGAACATCGCGGAGAAGCGCCTGCCGCAGGACGGGCGCATCAACGTGCGCATCAAGGGGGAGGAAATTGACATCCGCGTTTCCACCGTGCCGACCGTTTACGGGGAGAGCGTTTCCTTGCGCCTGCTCACCCGCGGGAAGATTTTCCTCAGCCTGGAAAAACTGGGCTTTGCCAAGGAGGAGGAAGACCGCATCCGCGAGATCATCGTCAAGCCGCACGGCATTTTTCTGGTGACCGGGCCGACCGGCTCGGGCAAATCCACCTCCCTTTATGCCTTTCTGAGCACGATCAATTCGGTGACCAAACGCATCATCACCATTGAGGAGCCGGTGGAATATGAGTTGAAGGGCATTAACCAAATCGCCGTGCGCGGGGACATCGGATTGACCTTCGCCATGGGGCTGCGCCACATCCTGCGCCAGGACCCCAACGTCATCATGGTGGGCGAAATCCGCGACCTGGAAACGGCGGAAATCGCCATCCGCGCCGCCTTGACCGGCCACCTGGTCTTCAGCACCCTCCACACCAACGACGCTCCCAGCGCCTTCACCCGGTTGATTGACATGGGGATTGAACCGTTCCTGGTGGCCTCCTCCGTCGAGGCCGTGCTGGCCCAGCGCCTGGTGCGGACGATCTGCCCCAAGTGCAAAATCGTCCTTCATGTGGAGCGCGATTATTTGATGAGCCTGGGCTATCCCGAGCACGAAATCGCCACCACCGATTTTTGCAAAGGCGCCGGCTGCGAGGCGTGCCGGATGCTGGGCTACCAGGGGCGCATGGGCATCTACGAATTGCTCTTCATGGATGAGGCCATCCGCCCGCTCATCATCGGCCGCGCCGCCTCCTCCACCATCGCCCAAAAGGCCATGTCCCGCGGCATGCGCACCCTGCGCAACGACGGCTGGAAAAAAGTCCGGGCCGGCCAGACGACCATTGACGAGGTCCTCCGCGTCACCCAAACCGAGGAGCATCTGATGGCGCTCTCCGAAGACGGCAAAACAGTCATCCGCAAGAAGGGCACCTGATGTCGCACTGGTATTCCGCCAATGTTCTTCAATCCCTGCCCGGCGGGCGCCGTCTCTGGCGTTTCTCCGCCAAGGGAGACCGCTTTATTCTGGACGGTGAAAAGACGCTGACCTTGCAGGAGCCGGCCCCGGCCGCCTCCGTCGGCAAAAACTGGCAGTCTCTCCTCCGCCCCAAGCTCAACGTCGCCTGGCTGCCGCCGGACAAGGTGTTTTTCCGGGTGGCGCAACTGCCCGGCGCCGACGCCGCGGAAATCACCTCCATGGTGGAACTGCAACTGGAAAAACTGTCCCCCCTGCCCGTCACCCATATTGTCTGGAGCCTTTATTTGATGCCCAAGCCGGCGGGCAAGCCGGACGTGTTGCAAACGGTCATCGTTATCATCGCCGCCCGCGGCTATGTGGAGGAGTTCCTGGGCGGGATCCAGGAGCAGGGCTTCCTGGCCGACCGGCTCGAATCTCCCGGCCTGGACCAGCTTCTCTCCGTCAAGATGAATGAGGACGGCCTCTGGATTTTTCCCGGCGGACCGGGGGAGCCGTTGTTGATCGCCTGGCATTACGGGGGCGCCCTGCAAAATTTGACCCTCTTTCCCCTGCCGCAAGGCCCGGAACGCGGCCCGCAACTCAAGGCCCACATTGAGCAAATCGCCTGGGCGGGCGAGTTGGAGGGCTGGCTGACCGGACCGCCCCGCATCCATCTGGTGGCCGGCCCCGCCGAAGCCCAGGAGTGGAAGGCGCTGTTCACGGAGTGGGCGGACTTCCCCGTGGAGGCCGTTCCTCCGGTGGCCCCGGCGGAACTGGCCGCCTGCAGCGCCCAGCGCACCGGAAGCGAAGGCGCCACCAATTTGCTGCCTGCCGAATACAGCGCCCGTTATCACCAGCAATTGATGGACCGGCTCTGGATGCGCGGCTTGATGGCGGTGGCGGGCGTGTACTTGCTGGTGGTGCTCGGTTATTTTGCGGCCCTGTTCGAGATGCAGAACAAACGCGACCATGCCCGCGCCGAACTGGCCAGCCTGGGACCGGCTTACACCAACGCTTTGGGCGACGATACCCAGATCAAACTCCTCACCGAACGCCAGTATCTCAAGTATGCCGCCCTGGATTGCTGGATGGCGGTGGCGGAGAATCTCCCCGCCAACCTGACGCTGGATTCCTTTTATTTCAACGGCCTGAGGGTGGACTTGAGCGGCACCGGCACCACCGAGCAGCCGGATGACATTTACGCCTTCCACGACGGTTTGCGCCAGGCCCAGGACGTCAGACACAGCGGCCTGCTCTTCTCCGAGGTCTCCCCGCCCACCACCCAGGTCCAGGGAAACAGAATGCTGTGGAGATTCACCTGCACCCTCCGGAGCAGCGAGGCCCCATGAGCAGCTTTGTTGACAGCCTGAATTTGCGCCCGCAGGAAAAGCGGGCCATCGTCGCCATTGCCGCGGTGGTCTTCGTGATCCTGAATCTGGTTCTGGTCTTTCCGCACTTCAAAGATTACAGACAAATCCAGAAGCAATTGAAAGAGACCAGCCTGGCCATTGCCACCAACAGCGCCATCATCGCCAAGGACGTCAATCCCGTCAACGGCTTGCAGGTGCAGTTGGCCAGACTGGAAAAGCAGCCGGACGGCGTGGTCACATTCAACAAGGAAATTCAGTTGATGCAGACCGTCACGGCCCAGGCCAGGGCCAACGGCGTTCTTATCATGAACGAAAGCGGCATCGCCACGTCGCACTTCGGGCCGACCAACCAGTCCGATAAGTTCTTTGAGTCCCAATCCACCAGAATTCAGGTCCAGTCCGCGGAAGACTCGCTGGTCAAGTTCCTCTACGATGTGGGCAACGATCCCGCCATGATTCGCGTCCGGGAACTGGATTTGAAACCCTTGGACAACAATCGCTACAAGCTCAACGCCAACATCACCCTGATTGCTGACTACCAAAAGACAAATGCGCCCAAACCAGTCCTGACCGCAACGGCGGCCCCTCCCAAGGAGGCGGCCCAACCCCCGGCGCCCGCTCCCCAAAAAGCCGGAGCGCGCACCGCGGCCACCAATGCGGCGCCAGCGGCCAGCCGGAAGCTTCCGCCCCCCGCCCCGCCCGCGCCGGGCCGGGCCGGGGCGATCCCGATGCCGCCGGTGCCGACTGTCCCGCCCGCGCCGCCGGTGCCGGCCCGGCCTGCCAGAACGCCAGTCGGAGGATAGAAACCCGCGCCCAAGCGAATCAACTCATGAAAACATTATGAAACTCAAAAACGTTTTCTCAATATGCTGGCTCATGGCCCTGCCGCTGGCGGCCGCCGCGCAAACCAACGCCACCGCGCCGGGCCAGCCGCGCGCCGGAACGCCCGCCGCGCCCGCGCCCCGCGCCTCCAGAGCGGCGCCGCCCGCCGCCAATGTTCCCCCAGCCGGTCGCGGTCCGGTGGCGGCCGCCCGCGGTTCCTCCGCAGCCGCCCCCGCCAATGCCGCGGCCGCGATGGCCCAGCCTCCCCAGCCGGCGGCAATCAACACCACGGCCGGGCCTGCTGCGCTCTCCAGCCGCCCTGTCGCCGAGCCTGCCGAACCGGCGGATATCCACTACAATTGGAGCATGCCCCTGGAACAGTTGCTGGACGAAGTTTACGCGCCCCTGGTCGAACGCACCCCGCTCCACTCGTCCGTCGCCGCGAGCTTTCCCAAAGATGCGCTGATCACGCTCAAGACCGAGACCAACCTGACCAAGTCCGAAGCGATCTTGGCGCTGGAAACCGTGATGGGCATGAACGGAATTACCGTCGTGCCGATCGGAGACAAGTTCTTCAAGGTGGTCATCGAGGCCAACGCGGCGTCGGAGGGCGGCCTGATGATCTCCAACACCGCCGCCACTTTGCCCGATGCCGGCAAGTTCATCACCGAGATGGTGCAATTGAAGTACGCCGACCCCGACCAGGTGATCGCCGTGCTCGGTTATTTTGCCAAGGCCTCCAAACAAAGCGTCCTTTACCTCCCGAGCACCCAAAGCCTCATCCTGCGCGACTACACGGAAAACGTGAAGCGCATGCTGGAAATGGTGGAAAAACTGGACGTGGAATCCGCGCTCACCATCAAATCCAAAGTCATTCCGATCAAGTACGCCCTGGCCACGGACATCTCCGCCGCCCTGGGCCAATTGGGCGCCCAGGGCGGCACTTCGGTGGGCCGCTCCACTTCCGGGGCCCAATTCACCCATCCCACCGCCGGCAGCACCGGCATGACCGGCGCCGGCCCGGGCGGCGTCCAGCCGGGAGGCAGTCCCTTTGGCACGTCCACGCAGGGCGGCCTGAGCACCGGCGCGGGCGGGGCCAGAAGCAATTTTGCCGGCCGGCTGGGCAGCATTGTCAACAGCGCTGCCGGCGGCGCGGCGGGCGGTGTTTCTCTCTTCGGCCAGACCAAGATCATCGCCGATGAGCGCACCAATTCCTTGCTCGTCTTCGCCAACGACGAGGACATGAAAACGATCGAAAAAATCATCGGCCAATTGGATGTCGTTCTGGCCCAGGTCCTCATCGAGGCGATCATCCTGGAAGTCAACCTGACCGACGGCAAGAACTTCAACTTCAGCTTCAGCCAGAACCCGTCCACCCGCGGTCAATTCACCGGCGCGGGCGGCAGCCAGTTTTTGGGTCCTGCCAGTTCCTTTTTGGGCGGCTCGTCATCGGGCACCAATGGAAGCGGCTCGCTTTCGGGCGTCGGCAGTTCCACTCTGGGGAGCCTGCCCAACGAATTCAGTTATTACGGCAAATACGGCAACGACTTCAATGCCGTCCTGGAGGCGGTGGCCAACGACAGCCGCGTCAGTGTCCTCTCCCGCCCGCAGATTCAGACTTCGCACGCGGTGGAGGCGGAACTGTTCATCGGCAACACCGTCCCCTACGTGACCGGCACCATGAACTACGGCTATTCCAGCGGCCCCAGTGTCAACTACCAACAAATGGAGGTCGGCATCCGCCTCCGCGTTTTGCCTCTCATCAACCCGGATGGCCTGGTCGTCATGGACATTGACCAGGAAATCGAGCAGTTGGGGCCAACCGTGGCCATCCCCGGCGCGGGCAACGTCCCCACCACCACCAAACGCGATGCCGGCGCGAAGGTCGCGGTCATGAGCGGCGAAACCATCATCCTGGGCGGTTTCATCAGCGCCAGCCGTTCCCTGGACCACGCGGGCGTCCCATGGTTGATGGACATTCCGGTGCTGGGCAACTTGTTCAAAAGCTCCTCCGCTCAAAACACTCGCACCGAACTGATTGTGCTGATGCGGCCCACTGTGCTCAAGACCCCCGAAATCGCCGCCAAGGTCGCCACCGAACAACGCAACAGAATGGCTGCCGTCAAGAATGCCGAACGGGAGATCCGCAATGATGAAGACCAGCGCAACGCCATCGCCAACAAAGCCCTGCTCAAGGATGAGGCCAAACAAGCCAAAAAAGCCGGCCAGCAGCCAGCCACCCCGAATGTGGAGTTCCAATCCAACACCAACGAGTCCGTCAACCTCCATCTCAGCGACACCAACTCGGAATCGGCGATCGAGAAGGAAAAACCGTAGAAAGGGACTCGGTTACGACATTGCTTCCATCTGTCTCCACGACGGCCAATCCGCCTCCGCCGCTGCCGCAGGCGCGCGGATGGCCCAACAATCGGCGGCCAGCGCCGGCGCCGCCGCGGCGTAGCGGCTCGATGGCGGCAGGCGGAAGGTAGGGCGGGCAGTCCTCTGCCCGCCGCGGCGCGCACGGAGTGCGCGCCCTACCAGCCAAGACTGACGCACTGCGCCTTGGCCGCCGGGGCGTGTTGCCATTAAGACGGCTTGGTATCCAGCCCGGTCGCTTCGGAAAAGGGCGCGGGCGCCGGTTGCACCAACTTGCCGTAACGCGGTATTTCGGGAAAAAACCGGCAGACGGCCCCCACCACCAACAGCGTGGCCGCGCCTCCGAAGACCACGGAAAACACCGGGCCTTGCCACGCGCTGACGAAGCCGGACTCGGCCCCGCCCAGCTCGTTGGAGGTGCCGATGAATAAATTGTTGACGGAAGAAACGCGGCCCCGCATCGCGTCGGGGGTGAGCAACTGCACGGAGGTGTGCCGGATCACAATGCTGATGGCATCCGCCATTCCGCAGAGGAACAGCATCAGCAGGGAGAGCCAAAACGACCGTGAAAACCCAAAGCCAATCGTCGCCAGGCCAAACACCACCACCGCCAGAATCATCGCGCGTCCGGCCTTGTTGAAGGGCGGCAAATGGGCCAGGGTCAAGGCGCAGGCAATCGAGCCTATCGGCATCGCGGCTTTTAACAAGCCCAGCCCCGCCTTGCCGACATGCAAAATGTCGGCCGCATATTGGGGCACCAGCGTATCGGCCCCTCCGAACAAAACGGCAAACAGATCCAGACTGATCATTCCGAGTATGATGCGATGGTGAAATACAAAATCAAATCCGCCCAGGATCGCTTTTAGCGAGAAAGGTTCCTTCACCGCCGGATTGTGATGCGTCCGCACCAGCCAGGTCAGCGCCAGGCACATCAGAGCGGCCGCGACGTTCACCAAATAGACCCCCACGGCGCTGTTGCTCATCGCATACAACACCCCTCCGACCACCGGACCCGTGGCGGCGGAGAATTGAAACGTGCTGGAGGACCAGTTCAAGGCGCGCGGAAGTTCCTCCCGCGAAACCAATTGCGGCAAAAAGGACGCGCTGGCGGACCAGAGAAAAGTGCGCGCCACGCCGGAGACCAGCAGGCAAACATACACCAGGGAAACAGGCGCCTGGCGCCACGAAATCAGCGCCAGCCCCAGAGACGCCGCGGCCATCACCCCTTGCGTCAAGATGATGATCCCTTTGCGGCTGCGGGTGTCAGCGAAGTGGCCGGCGGGAAGGGTCATCGCCAGCATGGGCAGAAATTGCGTCAGACCGACAATCCCCAGGGCCATCGCCGAATGCGTCCGGTCGTACAATTCCGCCATCACGGCCAGAGTCAGCATTTGCTGGCCGAACGAGGCCGCGAAGCGCCCGACGGCGTAATACAGAAAGTCACGGTTGCGCAGGACCGCGTAAGGGCTGGTCTCCGGGGCTGGCGGGGCGGCAGGGGGGCCTTTCACTGGTTTGCTTGGCGGTTCCTAGTCTTAATCTTAAGATTATGATTAAGGGCGGGCGGGCAAATAAGGCAAATGCGCCCGGCGGCAGGACTCACGCGCCGAACTTGTCAAACATCAGCGCGTTGGCCTGCATCAGGCGGATCAGATACTTGGCCTCGAAGACGCCCAGCGAGCCTTGGTTGGCCCCCGTCTCGGTGAAACGCTCCAGCTTATCCGATCCGGACCGCGGCGACACCAGCAACACCGGCTGGGGATGCCAGGAGTGGCCCTTGACCGCGCAGGGCGTGGAATGATCGCCGGTGATGACCAAAACCTCGGGCCGCTTTTGCAGGAGCAACGGCAGCGCCGCGTCGAATTCCTCGATGGCCTTCTTCTTCGCCTCAAAATTGCCGTCCTCGCCGTACATGTCGGTGTACTTGTAGTGGATGAAGAAATAGTCGTAATTGTCGTACTCCGCCGCGTAGCGCTGGAATTGTTCGGCGATGGTTTGCGGGCCTTCGATCTTGGTCATGCCGACCAGTTGGGCCAGCCCCTTGTACATGGGATAAACCGCCAGGCAGGCCGGCTTGAGGCTGTAACGCTCCTCAAACTGCGGAATGGCCGGCTGGTGCGCGATGCCGCGCAGCAAAAAACCGTTGGCCGGATGCTTTCCCGCCAGGACCGGCAGCGCGGTTTTATAGAATGCAGCCACCAGTTCCGCCGTCTTCCGTTGGGGGGCCGATTCGGGATTCACCGGCCGGGCCACCGGCACGGGCGCTCCTTCCCGGTTCGGGTCCGCGTCCGTCAGCGGGCCTTCCAAACCCGGCCCGCGCAAGATGACCACGAAGCGATGCCCCTTGCCCGGCCGGATGAGGACCTGCGCGTCGCCGATCTTCTTGACCTTGCGCGACAGCAGCGCGCACAGTTCCTCCGTGACTTTCGTTTCAACCCGCCCGGCGCGGCGGTCGGTCACGACGCCCTTTTCGTTCAGGGTGCAAAAATTGGCGCGGGCGGCAATGTCGCCCGCCTTCAGCTCCAGCCCCAATCCGAGCGCCTCAATCACGCCGCGCCCCACTTCATACTCCAGCGGATCATAACCGAACAACCCCAGATGCCCCGGCCCGCTGCCAGGGGTAATGCCTGGAGCAACCGGAATCATGCGCCCTTGCGCGCCGACCCGGGCCAGGAGGTCCAGGTTCGGTGTTCGGGCCGCTTCCAGCGGGGTGAGAAAATTCTGTTCCGCGGTCGCCAGATCGCCCAAACCGTCCAGGACCGCCAGGACGATTTTGGCCTTGGTCTTGACCGTCAATTTTGCGTAAAGATTGTCCAGGCTCATATACTTGATTCGCTTAGTTCGACGCCGCCAGTTTTCGGAGCCGCGCCGACACGTTCAACATCGCGCGGCCCTGGTGGTAGCATTCGGTCCACATGTCGCCCTTGACGGTGCTGGCCGGGGTGCCGTCCTTCCGCACGGTCGGCCACCAGCCGCCGTTGGTGTGGTCAACCTGGTACTTGCTGATCCAGTCCCACTCCTTGACGAACGCATCCCAGTACTTGGTTGTCTCCTTGCCCATGCGCTCGTGTTGCAGGAGCAGGGCGTTGAGATGTTCGGCTTCGACCCACCAGATCTTCTCCGTGCGCAGTCCGCCGGTGACAGCGCCCTGGGGACCCAAAGTGCCCGAGTCGTAGAGGCCGCCGAGCTGGTTGTCCCAGCCGTACTGGAGGGCGTGATCCACCAGGTGGCGGGCGTCCGTCCAGGCTTTGGGGTCGTCCTGCCCCAGGACATCGGCCGCTTCCACCATGAGGAAGCCGGATTCCACATCGTGGCCGAAAGAGTCGGGGCTGACGGTGGGCTGCCAGTCGGCCGAGAAGACCTGGATTAGGTAACCTGGTTCGGAATAGATCTTGTCGCGGCAGAGTTCCAGCATTTCCTGGACGCGCGTCTTGAGAAGCGGGTCGGGCCAGACTGCATAGAGGCCGGTCAAGGCTTCGAGGAGGTGGATGCCGGGGTTCATGCCCTTCTGGCCGATCCTGCCGCCGGCCCCGCCGCCGCGACCGCCGCCGGTCACGGGTTTGCCGTCAGCGCCGATGTTCTCGATGTAGCCCTTGTTGACGCTGTCGTGCGAGTGCTCCTCAAGCCATAGGAATGCCTTCTTGGCCAGGTCGAGGGTGGCTTGGTCCTTGGTGGCTTGATAGCTGGCGGCCAGGGAGT
>JBEKIA010000043.1:0-21909 GCA_050011995.1 Verrucomicrobiota bacterium | reverse complement strand
TTTTTGTCTTTAATGCCCATCATGCTCCCCTTGTTATTGATAGCTTTAAAGTCGCTGTTTTTAATGATCGATGGAGGGCAGAGTTTCATGTCCAGATTGCTTCTGCTTCCTGGAGAGCCATTGTTTGCCTTGGCAGCCGGCGCGCTCATGGCAATGCTGCTGCTGAAGACCAGGACTATTGCAGCGATGAATTCAATTATTTCTGAGGCAATAGAAAAGGCAGGCCCTATCCTGATAGTTACTGCCGCGGGTGGAATGTTCGGAATGGTGATCAAAGCGACAGGCGCCGGTGAAGCAATGGGCAAACTATTGGCCGGGACCAGCATCGGCCTGGTGGTTCCATTTCTGATAGCAACCGCCATGAAGACAGCACAAGGTTCATCAACGGTTGCAATAATAACCACAGCGTCTTTTGTTGCGCCTATGATTTCGATGCTTGGACTCGACTCGCAATGGGGACGGATATTCGCAATGCTTTCCATGGGAGCAGGCTCCATGATTGTTTCTCACGCCAATGATTCCTATTTCTGGGTCGTGGCAAATTTTTCGGACCTGGATGCCGGATCAACTTTAAAGGTCTATACGTCTTCAACATTAGTAATGGGTGTGGCGGTCTTCGCCTGTGTTTGGATCACCTCATTATTTGTTTTATGATGATGGGGACTGACGCTCATGGGCCGCCAGCTTGCGAGGAGCGGCCTGGCGGCAGGTCTCCGACTGGCGATGGGGGGGGCCAACCGTCCCCGCGCCGGAGCGGGTTCATGTCCTGCATCCAGAAGTGACAGGCATAGGCGCCGATGGCATGAATGGCCTGCTTGAAAATGCGGTGAAAACGCCAGTTTGAAAATGCGACTCGATCTCCCTGGAGCGGCTGGAAGGGACTGGATATTGGTGTTTCACTAAACGAGCTGGCCGTCGCATAATGCGGTTGCTAGATTTGACACAAATTATGAAAAGGAACCTCAAATGCACACTCGTCATGGCAGCCAGCGGCCTTCTGTTGACCGCACTCGCCCTGGAGCAGACAACATTGGCCCAAGCGCCAGCAGGTCCCGCCGATACCCGGTTGGGAAGCAAGGTAAAGTATACGAGCGAGCAAGCAAGCGTGCAGGACATTGTTGAGAGTCTGGCGGAGCAGGTGGGCCTGAGATATGACTGGCAGAAATCCTTTGCCCAAACCGAGCCGCTTTGCCGCCAGTGGGTGCGGAACGTGGCCATCGAGGGCAAGACCTGCAAGGAGGCTTTGGAGCAGGTTCTTAAACCCTTCGGCCTCCGTTACCAGTTGGAGGAGGGGGTGCTCGTCTTGTCGCGCCAGGACGAAGGCACGCAGCCGCCCAAATCAGGGGCCTCCTCCAACAGCCTGCCAGTTGGCAAGGGCTATGTCACCACCGGCTCGGCGCCGGTCGGGCTCACTCCGGCACGGGTTCTTTCAGCCCAGGAACAGCGTGAGAACTTCGACTTCCTGTGCAAGGCGATTGATGAGACTTACGCCAGCTTCGATCTGAAGTCCATTGACTGGGGCGAGGTTTGCCGGCGCTACCAGGAGCGGCTCGACCCAGCCGCCGGCGCCGAACAGTTTTACCGCTTGCTGTTTCAGTTGGTCAATGAGCTGAAAGATACCCATTCCTGGTTGCAGAACTACCAGTCTGCCTTTCCCACCAGCGGGCCGGGACTGGCGGTGGCCCTGTTTGAGGGCAAGCCGTTCATAGTGGCCGTGAACGCCGACTCTGAAGCCGCTGGGCTTGGCGCCAAGCCGGGTTCGGAGGTGCTTGAGGTGGATGGCTTGTCGGTGGAAGACAAGATTGAGCAATTACGGCTCGGGCTTCGCGCCTGCTCCTCGGAGCGGGCTTTCCGGCGCGAGGCCTGCCGCTACCTGCTGGCCGGCGAAAGGGGCACAACGGTGGACCTGAAGCTGCGCTTGCCGGATGGCCACGCACAAACCTTCAGGCTCCAGCGCGCACTTGGCCCGGGCCGTCCGCCCAGCCAGCCTTGCTCCTTCGACTTGAAAGAGCAGCGGTTTGTCCAGTTTGGCCGCCATCCCTCGGGCTTGGGGTACATCCGGATCACGTCGTTTGACGGACACGAGGAGGTCGCCCAGGAGTTTGATCAGGCGCTGGAAGCCTTGCGCACGGCACCGGGCCTCATTCTCGACATCCGTGATAATCCCGGCGGCTACGGCCAGGAACGTATCGTGGGCCGGCTGCTTCAACAACCGACGCTCTGCGCCATCAGTTTTATTAAGAACGGACCGGGTCACGGGGCTCTGAAACGCCAGGATGACATTCTGGAACCGACTGGACCTTGGCAATATAGCGGCCCAATCGCACTGCTGGTCAATGATTTAACCGGGAGCGCTGCCGACCTGTTCGCCTGTTATCTCCGGAGCGCAAAAAGGGTGGTGACTGTCGGCTCGACGACCCACGGCAATTTATCCGGGGTGGCGGCCTATGCGGTGTTGCCCTGTGGTCTGGTCGTAAGAATATCCAACGGCTATATCTGCGATGCCGGCGGAAAACCCATCGAAGGCAACGGCAACGCGCCGGATGTGATCGTTGCCCCGACGATCTCCGATTTTCTGGCCGGCAGAGACCCAGTGCTCGAAAAGGCCGTGGCGCTGGTCCGTGAAAAGAGCCAACGCAATTAGCCCGGTTCCAATTTGGGCTTCCTTGGCGCACTTCTCATCCTCGGTCAGCTCATTACGGTGTGTCGATTTGATCCTTCATGCGGCAACTTTTCCCGCCGATTATTGCGCAAACGAAACACTGCCATGAAGGTCTGATATTGAACCCTCCAATACAGGTGAGAACTGTTCTTTGGCCAGCAACCTGCCTCGACGCCGGTGTGGCCGGAGTGGTCTGGAGTTGCCAGCCCTGGGCCTGGGTTGCTGGGTCTTCGGGGGCGGGGAGTATTGGGGCGCGCACAGCCAGGAGGATGCCAATGCCATCGTTCGCTGTGCCGTCGAGCATGTCTGCAACTACTTTGACACGGCGGAGATGGACAACAACGGAGCCAGCGAATCATCCCTGGGGCGGGCATTGCAGGGAATCCCGCGCAATGCGCGCGTAGCCGAGGACGCCCCACCCGATTTTTCTTTGACCAGCCTTCAAGCAGGGAGGTACTGTTGACGGAGGCGGGACGGCTTTGCCGCTTTGCTCCATGAATTGGCCCCGGGCCAACCCGAATAACTTCGCTCGCTTGTTGGCGGAGGGTCTGCTACCTTGCAGGCATGCCGTATCGCCCGAAGAGAACCAAAGAATCCGAACCCAAAATAGGCGGGCTGGAAAATGACTTGTTCCGCGCCAGCCAATCTTCCGGGCGGCGCCGCCGGGACTTGGCCACCCGCTCCACTCTTTCCCGGCTGCGCAACCGGAAATCCGCCCTGAAGTGATGGCGGCGCGGACGGCGCGCCGGTGATGTTATGGAAAACAAGGACCGCCCCCTGCTGCATTGGCTGTTGCGGAAATATCCCGACACTCCCAAAAGCCGCGCCAAACAATGGATTCTGGCCGGACGGGTCAGTATCGGCGGAACCGTCCTCCGCAGACCGCATCTGATGCTCGCCGACCCGGGGGAAGCGCTGGTCTTGCGCGACCGCCATGCCACGGCGCTGGCCTGCGGGGCGGGGTGGCAGATTCATCCGCGGGTTTCGCTGCTGCACCTGGATTCGGCCCTGGCCATTGTCAACAAGGGGCCGGGGCTGATTTCGGTGCCGGCGGCGGATGGCGAACTTTCGGCGTTGAGCATTCTGGCGGATTTTCTGGCGGGCAAACTCAAGGCCCATCAGCGCGGGCCGGCGGGGAAGTCGCTTCCGCCGCCTTATCGGCGGCTGCAATTATTGCCGGTTCACCGGCTGGACCAATACACCAGCGGGGTCTTTTGCATCGCGGCAAATCCGGCGGCGCGCCGTCATCTCATCGGGCAATTGAAGGCGCACACGATGCAGCGGGAATATGTGGCCTATGTGGAAGGCCGGGCGGGCGCGCCCCAGGGGACTTGGCGGCAATGGCTGCAATTGAGCCGGGATGAAATGCGCCAGCGCGTTCTTTCCGACGCGCAGGCCAGGGCCGCCGGGGACCAGGCCCGCCAAGCCGTCACGCATTACCAAGTCATCGCGGAATATGCGCGGCCCGGGGGGCAGGGGTTTTGCAGCAAATTGCGGCTCCGGCTGGAAACGGGGCGGAAACATCAAATTCGTGTCCAGGCGGCGCAGGCGGGATTGCCCTTGATAGGGGACCGGACGTATAACCCGGCGTATCGGGCGCAGGACCCGGCCCATCCGCCCCTGGATTTCCCGCGCCAAGCCTTGCACGCCGAGGTGCTCCGGCTGGAACACCCGGAGCAGCCCGGAGTGCGCATGAGTTGGACGGCGGAATTGCCCAAAGACCTTCGGCAACTGGAATCCGCGCTGCGATCGGGGCGCTCGCCGTTGTAGCGGCCGTTGTAGCGGCGGTCTGTGACCGCCGGTGATTAAGGGTTTCATATTTGCGACGGTCATAGACCGCCGCTACAGCCATTTTGCCGGAACCTGGCGCGGTGCTTGTTTTAGTGTGCCGGGGTTGGTCCGGGTTGATGAACAGGGTTCGCAACCGGGACATTCGGTTGGGGCGTCGCCGGCATGGCCCGCGTCCCCGGCGGTTTGGTGAACATGGCCATCACGGCTCCGAGCACCAGCATCACCGCCGAGATTTGATAGGCATAGGAATAGGATTTGAAGTGATCGTTAATTCCCGCGCCCAGAAGCGGGCCAACCACACCCGCGACGCCGAAAGCGGTGAACACCAAACCATAGTTGACGCCCAGATTGCGGACGCCGTAGAAATCCGCCGTCGCCGCCGGCATCAGCGTAAAGATCGTTCCATAGCAAAGCCCGGTGAAGGCGGAACCGAAGACCACCAACGTCGAAGTGGTGTAATAGCTGAAGGCCAGCATATTGGCCGCCTGCAACAGAAACGCCAGCCACATCGTCCGGGTCCGTCCGATCTTGTCCGAGAGCGCGCCTGCCAGAAGGCGGCCAAAGGTGTTGAAGATCGCCAGCGTGGCAATCGGCACAAATCCCCAACTCCAGTTCGCCTGCTCCTTTGCGATCATGGCCACCTGCGTAATGATCATCATCCCCGCCGAGGCGGAGAGCACCATCATCAGCCAAAGTTGGTAGAACTGGCCGGTGCGCAGCATCTCCTGCCAATCCGACTCGCGCCGGGGAGCGGCCGCCGTTGCGGTGGCGGACGCCGGCGCAGCCGCCGGCTGTTCCGGCGGGTTTCGCAAAAGCTGCGCCAGCAGCGGCACCAGAATCAGCGTGCCGATGCCGAGCCAGGCAAAGGTCCACGGAATGGAGGTTTTCCCCAGAAGGTACTGGGTGAGCGGGGAGATATAAACCGCCGCCAGGCCCACGCCGCTGACCACAATTCCGGTGATGACGCCCTTTCGCGCCGGCGGAAACCATTTGATGGCGGGCGGGGTCGTCGCCGAGTAACCCAGGCCAATCCCCAACCCGGCGCCGACGCCGAAGGTCAGCATCATCATGCTGGGTGAATGAACCAGCCCCGAAGCGACCAAGCCCAGACCCAGCATGAGGCCGCCGGCCGTCGCCACCAGCCGCGGTCCGAATTTGTCCTGGCATCGCCCTGCGAACACCATCATCCCGGCAAAACAAACCGTGGCCACGGTGAACGGCAATGTGGCTTCCGTCTTCGTCC
Source organism: Verrucomicrobiota bacterium (assembly GCA_050011995.1). Taxonomy (GTDB): domain Bacteria; phylum Verrucomicrobiota; class Verrucomicrobiia; order Limisphaerales; family Palsa-1400; genus JBEKOF01. The sequence continues at coordinate 16,213 of JBEKIA010000043.1, read as the reverse complement.
ATTTCCAATCAACTACGAGCGCCTTGGCCACGACCCCCCAAGCGTACAACACGCCCAGGATCAGGTTGATGGTCAAGCCGGCAATGACAACGGTCCAGCCTTTGCTGGCCGGCGAACTTTTTTCATTCATGGGTGTCTCCTTAATTTGGTTTGACTACACGGTCAGCGCCTCCTCTTGTGTCAAAATGTGGAATCCGTGTTCCTTGAGCACATCGCCGGCCTGGGCGGGGTCCTGGACTTCGATGACCAGGATGGCGCGGTTGTTGGCCACGAAACCCGAGGTGTTGGACAGGTTGATGTCATGGGCGGCCAGACAATCCGCCACCGAGTGCAACGCGCCCGGCTTGTCCGGCATTTCCACGGCGATCACGTCCATCAGCGTGGCGGCGAAGCCCTCGTGTTGCAGAGCCTGGCCGGCCGCCTCCGGATTGTTGACCAACAGTTTCATCACGCCGAAAGTGCCGCTGCTGGCCACGGTGATGCACCGGATGTTGATGTTGGCGCGCGCGAGGATTCCGGTGACGCGGGCGGCCTGGCCCGGCCGGTTTTCCGCGAACACCGCCACCAGTTTTACCGTGTTCATAGGGTTGAAAATTTGGGTCCGTTCAAAGGGACCGCTTGTCAATGACGCGCTTGGCCTTGCCTTCGGCGACGGGCAGCGAACCGGAGGCAACCAACTCCACCTTCGGACGAATCCAGATTTCGGCCCGCAGCTTTTCCGCCACCTGGTTTTGCAGTTCCGTCAGGTGCCCGACCTCGCCGTCGAATCCCGCGGGCGACAATTCCACCTTCACCGTCATATCGTCCAACCCCTCCAGTTGGATCACGTAATTGCGCCCGATCTGCGGCATCGCCATCAGCACCCGCTCAATTTGTTGCGGGAAAATGTTCACGCCGCGCACGATCAACATGTCGTCGGACCGCCCGGTGATGCGGTGAATCCGGCGGTGAGTGCGCCCGCAGGCGCAGGGGCCGGGGATGATGGAAGTCAGGTCGCGCGTCCGATAGCGCAACAACGGCATCGCTTGGCGGTTGATGCTGGTCAGGACCAATTCGCCGGTCTTCCCGTCCTCCACCGGTTCGCCCGTGGCGGGATTGATGATTTCCAACACGAAATTGTCCTCCCACAGATGCATGCCGCATTTGCCCTCGCACTCGAAGGCCACCCCCGGTCCGTTCATTTCGGTCAGGCCGTAGGAGTTATAGACATCAATTCCCAGCGCCGCTTCGATATTCCGCCGGGTTTCTTCGGTGTGCGGCTCGGCGCCCACGAAGGCCTTGCGCAAGGCCAGGCTTTTGCGCGGATCCACCCCTTTTTTCTCCAGAAAATCCGCAAAGTAAAGCGCATAGCTGGGCAGGATGTGGATGACCGTCGTTCGAAAGTCCTGCATGAGCAGCAACTGGCGTTCCGAGGTGCCCGGCCCGGCCGGGATGACCATGCAGCCGACTTTCTCCGCCCCGTAGTGCATGACCAGGCCGCCGGTGAAAAGTCCGTAGCTCATCATGTTCTGGAACACGTCGCGCCGCGTCACTCCCGTCATGCAAAGGGCGCGGGCGATGAGTTCCGCCGCGTTGTCCACGTCGCGCCTGGAGAAAAACAACGCCTTGGGTTTTCCGGTCGTCCCGCTCGAGGTGTGCAGCCGCAGCACCTCTTCCCGCGAAACCGCCAGCAATCCATCCGGGTAATTCTCCCGCAAATCCGCCGCCGTGGTGAACGGGAGCCGCCGCACGTCGGCCGCCGATTTTATCTCCTCCGGCTTGAGGCCGGATTCCAGAAATTTCCTGCGATAAAACGGCACTCCCTCCAGCCGGCGGACAGTTTCCCGCAGCCGTTCGAGTTGCAAAGCTTCCAGTGCCGGGCGGGCCAGCGTTTCAGATTCCTGATGCCAAAACATGAGATTGCCGCAATGATAAGATTTGCTTTTTACTATGCAAGCCTTTTTTGCTGGTCTTTTTTGCTGGGGGTGTGAGACAGAATTCTTCGCCTTCCCGGTAGGGCAGAGCTGCTGCTCTGCCCTGAAATCTTGGGCGGCGCGGCAGCGCCGCCCTACCAGGGATGTGAAGATTTTTGTCATGCGCCCTTTTGCTGGCCTCTTAAAAAAGCCAATCGGACCGCGCGACCTTCCTTCGCCGATGGGGGCGCGGCAGCCGTTTGAACCAACGACTCTTTGCCATCTGAATCATAAATCTTATTTTTTTACGTTGATTTACCTTGATTCGCCTTGATTCGCCTTGATTTGCCTTGATTTGCCTTGATCGGCATGGCGCTGAAATCGGCTGGTTTGGATCTGCGGACTGAGACAAACTGACGCTAATTTGACCCCTTGAGGAGCACTGCTGGCGGCCTGGATGCGTTTTCGAGTCATAAAAAAGTATATTTTTTGGCTTTATTGACCTTTATCCACCTTTATTGACCTTTATTTGGGACTGGAAAACTTGGAGTGTTGGAGTGTTGGAGTGACGGGATTCCGGATCCCAATACTTCACCATTCCGTTGGCAGTCCCAGCACTCCGTTTGTAGCTTGCCGGCCCGAAATCCGTCTGAAGCCTGTTTGTGCCAACGGCCTTATTGCCTCTCTTTTTCATTCTCCATCCTCCATCCTCCATCCTCGCTTTGTTGCTGCTCCCCCGCGCCGCCCCCATCCACCCGGACGCGGCCCCGGAGGCTGTGTATTCGTACCTCACGCCGCGCATTATACCATAGGTTCTAATGTTTTCACCTAAAATCCGTGAAATAAAGGGAAATATAGTATCTGTGGGTGGCATGGTTTTTGCTGAGGTAATGTTGGCGCCGGACGGGGGGGGGATGAAAACAGCGAATTGAGAATTGAGAATGGAGAATAGAAGGGGACAATGCCGGAGGACCATACGGCCGCATCTGCAACTCCACTCCACCTCGACGGGAAGGGCTTCGATACTCTTGAACGCAAAAGAAGAAGTCAACAGGAGCAAACAGAGGCAACAGAGAGCATTCTCCGTTATCTCTGTGTGCTCCTGTTCAAATCCGTTTGCCATAACTGCGTCCATCTGCGGGCAATTCCGGATTCGGTTGCGGCTCGCCGCGCTGCGCCATCCGTGGTAACATCTTCGTAAAAATGAACGACTCGGTCCGATTGCGGTGCAAAGTCGCCAGGATGCCAGGAGCCTGTCAGGGTGTCCCCGCCGTCGGCCCATAATTGCAAATTTAAAATTGTCAATTTGTCATTTTCAATTTGCCTTTGCCTGCGCCTTCGCGCCTTTGGGCCTTTGCGTTAAAATCCCCTTGCCCTCTGTGAAGGTATGAGATTGCGCCTGCTTGACCGATTTGTAGTCATCCAGACATGTGGCAACGAGAGACCAAACTGAGAGGGTCAGATATGAATGGCCCTTAGTTAGAGCTTGTCCCAAAAGGGCGGATTTTCTCAATGGCATAAGTGGAACTCGGAATGGGCATGGGGAATACTCGTCGCATTCGACTCGAGCGTTGCCCGTCGCCTGTTGTGCGTCAAAAATGGCCGCGTCGGTACGCACCGCCTCCATGGTGACGCGGCAGAGGCATGTCGTCGGCAGCGTTTAGGCCGCCTGCTTCTGGGGCGCGGCCATCGCCGCGCCTTGCAGCCGGGCCAGCACCCAAAGGTTGTGGGTCAGAACCGTCCAAGTGACCGTGAGTTGACGGTGCGAAAAACCTTTGCCGCGCATGCGCCCGCCCAAGAAGACATTTTTGACGATGGCAATGCGCCCTTCGGTCTGAGCCCGGCGTCGTTGCAGGCGCTTGAATTTCCAGGAGTGGACGCGCTCTTGGAGTTGGGCTGGGGAACGCGGGCACACCCCGTTGTAAATGCCCTCGTTGGCCAGTCCCAGGCGGTTGCTGTAACTGTCAAACCCACGGTCGGCCGCGGCCGCTTTGAGTTGGGGGCCGTAGGCTTGCTCCATCCGGCCCACGCTACGGGGCAGCAAATCGCAATCGGAGGGGGCCCGCTCCTGAAAGAGATCCCAGTCGAGGATCAAACCCTGTGAATTTTCGGCCAGGAACAAGGTGTTGCCAAACTCCACCTTGGCTCCGGCCTTGTTGCGCACCAGGACGTGGACGTCCGGCTCGTAGAGGCTCAAGACCTTCTCTTCATTGGCCACCGGCTGGTCGGCCAGCATCCGCTGGCGCGCCTGTTTGCGGGCCTGGGGCAATTGGTCCAGCACCTGGTCCATGCGCCGGAGCACTTGTTGGGTCTGGGGGTGGGTCCAGCCGGTTTGCTCCCATTGCTCCTCCAGCAATTGGCGGTAGCGTCGCGCATGGTTGCGGACCAGGCCCATCAGACGGTCCATTTGGCGGAACGTTTTCTGACGCTGGCGTCGGCTGTCAACCCTCAGGCCCGCATGGGTCATTTGGATGCACAGGGTGTTGATGCGCGTGATGAACCTCTCCGGTTCTTCCATGCGGTGTTTGAGACCTTGATCGCGGATGAGCCGAACCGCTTTCATCAGCGTGCGGGTAGCGTCGCGCAGCAACACCCAATCAATGGGGTAGTGGATGTTGGCCTCCAGGCAGGTGGTGTCCAGAAAGGCGGGCAGGTGTCAGGCAGGTGTCAGGCAGGTGTCAGTCCTCGGAATCACGTATTCTCATCTTTCAATGAAAACCAAGGGGTTCGTGGTGTTGTTATGTTCCACTGCAACTTGGCGGGGCGATGCGGCGCCATCAGCTCCCGCAGAATCGCGCATGATGATTTTTGGCCATGGAGCAAAATTCGCCAGCATTTTTCTTTTGATCCGGGGCTTGACAAAAATTAGAACCTATGGTTGAATGATCGGCGTGAGAAACGTAGGCACAGGCCGGAGTCGCCTCCGGGAGGAGGCGGCCGGCGCCGGCGCGGCGGGCGGGGAGCGGTGGAGCAGGAAGGAAAGCGCGGATGGAGGACGGAGAATGGAAAAGAGAGGAAACAAGGCGGCTCGCCGAGACTGGAGTCAGCCGGACTGCAGGGCGGCGATACGCCAAGTTGGATGGCTCCAGCACGCCCTTGTCGCGCCACAGCCAAGCGACGGCGGAACCAATCTGTTCCCCATTCATTCAGCGTCCGCTACATCTGCGACGGTCATAGACCGCCGCTACAGGAGGAGGAGCATCCGTCCCGGCCGTCACCCATCGCAATGAAGGTTAATGAACCCTAATCAAGGTAAATCAAGTTATTCTTTAAACCGGAATGCCCGGCAATCCATCACTTCAATACTCCACTGCTTCAGTCGGGTATTCGCATTTCGCGACCAAAATTATCCTTATCCGCAATTTGCCGGAGCCTTCATGAGCCCGCCCTGCATGGCTGGCGCATCATCAGGCTTGTCCTCTTTTCCGGGGAAGATACATTGGGCGGTGTTCGATCTAATATGAGAAAATCATTTGTTTTGGCCGTTGCCTGCGGCGCTTGGCTGACGTTGCTGGCTGGATTCCAGCAGGAACCTGCCCGCGCCGCATCCCCGCCCGCCGATTTAACGCTCTGGTATGGCCATCCGGCCAACAATAGCAAGCCCATGGATGAAGCGCTGGCCATAGGCAATGGCCGGATGGGCGGTTTGATCTTCGGCGCCCCGGCCCGGGAGCGGATCTCCATCAATGAGGACAGCCTTTGGACCGGGGGCGAAAATCCGTCGGGCACTGGCGACTCGATGGGGGCCTACCAGGTTTTCGGCAGCCTGTATGTCACTTTGCCGGAGCACACCAACTTCGCCGCCTATCGCCGCGACCTGGACCTCGCCACCGCCCGGGGGCATGTCACCTACCAGTCCGGCGGCGTCCAATTCCAGCGCGAGTTTTTTTGCAGCCATCCCGCCGGCGTGCTCGTGGCCCGGTTCAGCGCCGACAAGCCGCACAGCTACACCGGCGCGGTCGAACTGGCTGATTCGCACCGCGCCGTGGCCGCCGTGGCCGGCGACCGGCTGGTCGTTTCGGGCCGGCTCAACAACGGCCTCAAGTATGAATGGCAGGCGCAGGTGCTGCACGAGGGCGGTTCGCTCCAGCCTCGCGGCGAAACCCTGGAGTTTCGGGATTGCAACAGTCTCACCCTGCTGGTGGCCGCCGGCACCGACTATGCCATGGACTATGCCAAAAAGTATCGGGGTGAGGACCCGGATATGCGTCTGACGGCGGCATTGGAGGCGGCGTCGCGCCAAAGCTATGCCGCGCTCAAGGCCGGGCAGGAGCAGGATTTTCAAAGCCTCTTCAACCGCGTTTCGGTGGATTTTGGACGATCCACTCCCGCGCAACTGGCCAAGCCAACGGACCTTCGCAAACTGGACGCCGTGCAGACCGTGGATCCCGGATTGGAGCAGCTTCTCTTCCAATACGGGCGCTATCTGTTGATCTCCTGCTCGCGCCCCGGCGGGCTGCCGGCCAACCTGCAGGGTCTTTGGAACGACAACAACAGCCCGCCCTGGAACTCGGATTATCACGCCAACATCAATGTCGAAATGAATTATTGGCCGGCGGAGACGGCCAATCTTGGCGAATGCCACACGCCTTTCTTCGACCTGATACAAAGCCAGTTGGAACCCTGGCGCAAAGCCAGCGCGCTGGCGCCCGAATTGAGGACCTCCGCCGGCGCCATGACCGCGCGCGGCTTCGCCATCCGCACCTCCCACAACATCATGGGCAGCATGAGCTATGTCTGGGACAAAACCGCCAATGCCTGGTACTGCCACCATCTCTGGGAACATTACTCTTTTGGCCGCGACCAGACTTTCCTGCGCGAGGTGGCTTACCCCATCATGAAGGAAGTCTGCCAGTTCTGGGAAGATCATCTGAAGAAACTCCCCGACGGCCGGCTGGCCGTCCCGGACGCCTGGTCGCCCGAACACGGCCCCACGGAGGACGGGGTGAGCTACAGCCAGGAGATTGTCTGGGACCTGTTCGACAACTTTGTCCAGGCCGGCGATGTCCTTGGTATTGACAAGGACTATCGGGTTAAAATCGCCGGGATGCGCGACCAACTGGCCGGGCCGGGCGTGGGCAGTTGGGGACAGTTGCTCGAATGGCTGGCGGAAAAGAAAGATCCCGTGCTGGACACCCCCAACGACCATCACCGCCATACCTCCCATCTGTTCGCCGTTTTTCCCGGACACCAGATCACCCCGGCCCAAACCCCCGCGCTGGCGGCCGCGGCCAAGATTTCGCTCCAGGCCCGCGGCACCGCGGACAACAGCGACGTGCGCGAGTGGTCTTTTGCCTGGCGCGCCGCCCTCTACGCGCGGCTGCGGGATGCCGAAAGCGCGCATGGCATGGTCCGGCAATTGTTTTCCGCGCGCAACACTTGCCCCAATCTTTTTGGCCTGCACCCGCCCATGCAGATGGACGGGAATTTCGGCGTCACCGCGGCCATGGCGGAGATGCTGTTGCAAAGCCACGAGGGGGAAATCCATCTCCTGCCCGCGCTGCCCGCCGCCTGGCCCGACGGCTCGGTCAAAGGCTTGCGCGCCCGCGGCGGATTCGAGGTGGACCTGGCCTGGCAACGCGGCCAATTGACCGCCGCCACCATTCGCAGCCTGGACGGCCAGCCCTGCAAAGTGCGCTGCGGAGACAGGACGATTGACCTCAGCCTCGGCAAGGGCGAAGCAACCCGGCTGGATGCGGTCTTGCGGCGGACCGGGGCGTAGAACTTGGGTCACCCCCGGCGGATTTCCACTCCCGCTCCAGGCTCCATCTTCAACGCCCCGTCCTCTCCCTTCCATTGCCGGGTGAAGTCATGCAAATAAAACAGCCCCGAAACCAGGGTGAAGAGGCCGGCGCCGGCGGTGATAAAGGGCAGCGGCCCCGCCGGAAATTGGAGCAGCGTCCAAAGCACCGCCGCCATTTGCAGCACGGTGGCCAGCTTGCCGAGGAGGCGGGGCCGGGCCACGAATTTGCCCCGAGCGCAATGGATCGCCATCATTCCGCCCAGCAGGATCAACTCCCGGGTCACCACAATGGCGGCCAGCCACCAGGGAATTTGCGCCAGCCTTTGCCGGGTGTCCAGGCTCAGGATGACCAGCGCGGAAACCAGCAGCAATTTATCCGCCAGCGGATCGAGAATGGCGCCCAGGTCGCTCTTCTGGTTGTAACGGCGGGCGATGTATCCATCCAGCCCATCCCCCAAGGCCGCCAGCGCAAAGCAGGCGATGGCCGCCAGCCGATGCCATTCCTTTCCGCCATTGACATAGCTGACAACCTGCGCCACAAAAAGCGGCACGAACAGAATCCGCGCGATGGTGACTTTATTGGCCGTTGTCATGGTCATAATGCCCTTGTCGCAGGCAACTCGACTTTACACCATATCGCGCGACGTTTAAAGACAGATTTCTCACAGGACGAGAAACCGCAGTCCAGTTGCGAGATGTTGCAACCTGCGAATCTTCGCAAACCCGCGCCAGACCGGCTGTCCGCGCGCATGGTCTTAAACGACAGCAACTTGGGGATTGGGATTCCGTTGGCACGAGGATTGATAACCAAGGGGTATATATGACACCAGCCGAAAACTGCTCTTGAGAAATCCGAATGCCTTATGTTGCGTCTAAATCCCGTCCAGCCCCATCAAGTGGGCAAAGAATTGCAAGCCGTGTTGGAGGCAGTCCGCCCTGGCTTTGAGGGAATCCCCCACTTCCTGTCAATTCTGGCCCAATCGCCCGCGGCGGCGCTGGCCTATGCGCAGGCCCAAGGCGCACTTGCCGGAGGCCGGCTTTCGGGACGACAGCGTGAACAGATCGCCCTGGCGGTGGCGGAAATCAATGGGTCCAAGTATTGCCTGCTGGCCCATTCGGCGACCGGCCGGAATGCCGGGTTGACCGGAGAGGAGATTGAGTCCGCGCGCCGGGCGGCGGCCCCGGATGCCAAAGCCGACCGGATGCTGCGTTTCACCCAGTCCCTGGTTCTGCAACGCGGGGAAATCAGCGATGAGGACCTGGGCGCGTTGCGCAAGGCGGGTTTTTCCGATGCGGAGATCGTTGAGATCGTGGCCAACATCGCCCTGAATATCTTCACCAACTACTTGAACATTCTGTCCAGGACCGAGGCGGAGTTGCCGGCTGTGGAGTTGCCGGCTTGACCGTTTTGGCGGGCTGAGTTACTGGTATGGCATGTCGCACGTCCGAATGAAACATCCCGCGCCTGCCGCCCGGCGGCTCCGCCTTTTTGCCTGTTCCATGGTGCTGGGCTGCCTCCTCGCAACCGCCGGAAACGTCGCAGCCGCCGACCCGCCGCCGGTGTCGAAAACGCCTCCGCTCTTCACCGAGGATTTTGAATCCACGGCGGTGGGCGCAATCCCTGATCGGTTCACTGCCACGGGCAAGGTGGCGGTGGCGGACGACTTCGCCGCTTCGGGAAAGAAATCGCTGCGGATCGAGGCGGCGCCGCGCGGCCCGCGGCGGATTACGCTCCAGGGCGACATCCTCGCCAAGCTGGGCGGCCAGTTCTGGGGCCGGCTCTATTACCGGGTGCAGACGCCGCATCCGCTGCCCGATCCCGCCAGCAGCAACCCGGTGATCCATTCGACGTTCGTGGCCGGGTCGGCCCTCAGCCCGCAGTTTCACGACCAGATCGAGGTGCGGATGCTGGATACGGTGATGAACAAGGCGGGCGCGCACCAATACATCTACAACGTGCAGCCCAGATCGCGGGGTGAATTCGGCAAAGGCAGCGCCTATCTTTATCACTACACCAACGAGTGGACTCTGGCGGAATGGTCGGTGGACTACGCGACCCAAAGCTACCATCTTTACATCAACGGCCAGGAGATTGCCGGCGTGGCGTTGGACAAGGGCACGGGCAATTTCACGAAGGTTGAGTTGCCGGAAGTTTTCACCAGCCTGTCGTTTGGCCTGTATAATTACCAGTCGGCCGGGACCGGCTTTGTGATCTGGATTGACGACATTGCCCTGGGCAAGGAACGCATCGGCCCGCGCGCGTCCGACACGGCCGGCATCGCGCCCGCCAGCCCATGAGGGGCCATCAGGTCCAAGCCGGACGACCGTTGCGGCTCTTGTTTCCCGGGATGCCAGGCTCGTCGAGTCACCGGAATTTCCCCTTGTGAACAACCGGCGAATAACGCGGAATAACTCCGCGTTGACTCCGCCGCCAGAGCCGCGATGCTGTGCGATATGCCGAACCCAGCAAAATCCGCGCCCGCCGTGCCCTCGCTCCATAATTGGCGCACCACCGATGAGGACGAAATCAACCGCCGGCGGGAGCGCGCGCAATCCGAAGACTTCAAAATCACCAACGCCACTCCCGCCCATCCCATTTTCTCCAACTTCCGCGTCAAGTCGGGCAGCGGGCTGACCTACTCGGTCGAAGTGCGCGATTTGGGCCGGCGCCAGTTCGCCTGCCAATGCGTTGACTTTCGCATCAACGGCCTGGGCACTTGCAAACACGTCGAGGCGGTCTTGCTCTATTTGCAAGCGCGTTATCGAAGGGCTTTTGAGGCAGCCGCCCAAAACGGCTCCCCCCGCCTCGAGGTGCTGCCGGACCCGGTGCGCGATACGTTGCGTCTGGTCAACGGCCACGGCCCATGGCCATCGGCTTTGCGCGAATGGTTTGCCGAGGATGGACAATTGATTGAATCGCCGCCCGAGGCCGCGGTGGAAGCGTTGCGGCAACTGGCGGCCGGCCCATTGCCCCAACTGCGCGTCTCGCAGGAATTGGACCCGTGGCTGGAAGCCCGCTTCCAAGCCGCCGAGCGCAAGGAATTGCGCCGCCAGTACGAACTCAAAGTGCAGAGCGGCGAGTGGCCGGCGCAGGAAACCCTGGTGCCGCTCTTTCCGTATCAGCGCGAAGGGATGCTCCACTTGGCCTTCACCGAACGGGCCTTGCTGGCCGACGAAATGGGTCTGGGCAAAACCATTCAGGCCATTGCCGCCTGCGCCTTGCTCCACCGGATGGAGAAAGCCCGCCATGTGCTCGTCGTCACACCCGCCTCGCTCAAAAGCGAATGGGAGGAACAAATCCAGCGTTTCACCGCGCTGCCGTATCAATTGGTTTTTGGCGGCCGCGCGCGACGGCTGGCCGCTTACGCCGGCGCCCCGTTCTTTACGATCGTCAATTACGAACAAATGCTGGCCGACTCGCTGGACGTCAACAACCGCCTGTGCCCGGACATCGTGGTGCTGGACGAAGCCCAGCGGATCAAGAATTGGAGCGCCAAAACCACCCAGGCGATCAAGCGCCTGCGCAGCCGGTATGCCTTTATTCTCACCGGCACTCCGATTGAAAACCGGCTGGATGAATTATATTCGCTGATGGATTTCCTGAACCCGTCGCTGCTCGGCCCGCTCTTCCGCTTCAACCGCGAGTATTATGAGTTGGACGACCGGGGGCGGCCCTCGGCCTATCGCAACCTCGACAAATTGCGCCAGCGCGTCAAGCCCTTCATCCTGCGCCGCCGCAAAGCGGAGGTGGAAACCGAGTTGCCCGAACGCACGGACCGCAACTACTTCGTCCTGCTCAGCGCGGAACAGCAGGGCGAGTACGATGAGCATGAAAGCATCGCGGCCAAGCTGGCTGCCATTGCCCAGCGCCGGCCTTTGACGCAACCCGAACAGGACAAGCTGATGCGCCACTTAAACATGATGCGCATGGTCTGCGACACCAACTACATCCTCAACGACCAGCATCGCGCCTGCCCCAAAATCAAGGAGCTGGAAAAAATCCTTGAAGAATGCCGCGACAACCAGGACGTCAAAGCCATCATTTTCTCGGAATGGACGCGGATGCTGGAACTGGCGCGGGATTTGTGCCAGCGTCTCCAACTGGGTTTTGCCTGGCACACCGGCGCCGTCCCGCAAAAGCGGCGGCGGGCCGAGATCAATCTTTTTAAATCAGACCCCCAGTGCCGCGTTTTCCTCAGCACCGATTCCGGCGCGGCGGGCCTGAATTTGCAAAACGCCAGTGTCGTCGTCAACTGCGACTTGCCGTGGAATCCGGCCAAGCTGGAGCAACGCATCGCGCGCGCCTGGCGAAAACACCAAACCCGCCCTGTCACCGTCATCAACCTCATTTCCGAAAAGACCATCGAGCACCGCATGCTCGAAACCCTCTCCAACAAGCAGGCGCTTTCCGACGGCGTTCTGGACCTCAAGGGCAACCTGGCCGAGATTAAATTGCGCAGCGGACGACAGGCCTTCCTGTCCAAGCTTCAGCAATTGATGACCCCGGCGGCAGTGAGCACGGCCGTTCCGGCTCCCAAGCCGCCGCTTCCCGCCGACCGCCCGCTTGGTTTCGCCCAAGCGGCCCATCAGCGGGTCAACGGCGCCCTGTGCCGTTGCGAAGAACGGTACCCGCTCGACGGGCCTCATTCGGTGCTTTACATCGTGGTGGAACGCGACGCCGCGCAATGGCGCGAAAACCTCAACGCGTTGCACCAGGATTACTTTGGCCCCGGGCAATCCGACCCTTTGGCGCCGGTGCGCCTGGAGGTCGTTGACCGCGCGACGGATGAAGCCTTGCAGCGGTTGATGGAGGCGGGGCTGGTGGCCCGGACCACGCGCGGCACCCGCGCGCTTTGGCCGCTGGATGCCGGCCCGGAATTGCCCGCGCCGCTCTCGGACGCGGAACGTGAGAAAGCCGCCGCCCATCGCCAGCGGGCGGCGCGCAAATTAAAAATGGCCGCGGTCCTGGCCGGAGGAGGATTGCCCGAGGAAGCCCGCGCCGCATTGCTGGACGCAGTCCTTCCTCTGGGCTGCGCTCTGGCGGTGGAAAACCGCCTGCCGGAACCCGCCTCGTTGCCGGACGCGCTCCTGCCTCCATTGGGCCTGGTTTGGAGGGACACGCTGTCAATACTGCGCGCTTTTGTGCAGGACGCCTCCCAACCCGTCGCCGCGGCGGCAGCCGCGCTGGATCGGATGTAATGCGCCAGTGAAGACGTATATGGGTCGTTGCGCATGAAGACCGGTAGCTCGGAGTCCAATTTGGGAGGCGGCGGGCATTTTGTGACGACGCACTGGAGCGCGGTCATGCGGGCCGGATGTGCGGATGCAGCCTCCGCCCGCGAGGCGTTGAGCGAACTTTGCCAAACCTATTGGTATCCCCTCTATTGTTTCATCCGCAGGCAGGGACGCACACCCCACGAGGCGGAGGACCTGACCCAGGGTTTTTTTGCCCGCCTTCTGGAAAAGAATTTTGTGGGCGACGCCCGGCAGGAGCGGGGGAAATTTCGCAGTTTCCTGCTTACGGCGCTGAAGGGTTTTCTGGCCAATGAGTGGGACCGGCAGCACGCGCAAAAGCGCGGCGGTTTCCACACTGCCGTCGCAATTGACCAGGCGATGGCGGAGGCGCGTCTGGACGCGGAGTTGAAACAGGAATTGACGCCGGAAACGCTGTTTGAGCGGCAATGGGCTTTGATGATGCTGGAACGGAGCATGGCACAACTCCGCGAGGAGTATATTGACACCGGTCGCGCCAAACTGTTCGAGCACTTGAGCGCCTGCCTTGCCCAGGAGCCATCGGCCGTTTCTTACGCGGAGATTGCCCGGGAACTGCGCCTGACGGAAGCCTCCGTAAAACAAGCCTCTTACCGCTTGCGCGCCCGCTATCGCGAAATTCTGCGCGGTGAAATCGCCAAAACGGTTTCCTCGCCGCGGGAAATTGACGGGGAATTGCGCTGCCTTTTCGCCTGCTTTGAGAATTAAGTCGTTACCTTCTGCCTGCTTTGCTTAAGTAAGGTTGGAAGGAAAACATGAACCAGAAGCAGCCACCAGCCCGGTGCTCCCGATGCGGCGCGGATTTGCCCCCGCACCTTCCGTCCGGCCTTTGCCCCAAATGCCTTCTCGAAGCGGGCTTGGGAACCCAGCCGCAAACCGGACCGGGAGACACGGTGGCGCTGCCTCCATCTCCCGCGCTCCGAGGCCTGCCCCAGCCGGGCGAGCAGTTCGGCCATTACCGCCTGGCGCGCCTGTTGGGGCAAGGCGGCATGGGGGTGGTTTTCGAGGCCGAGGACCTCGACAATGGCCGGCGCGTGGCGCTGAAAATCCTGAGCCAGGCCCTGGATTCACCGGAGGCGCGCAAACGCTTCTTGCGCGAGGGCCAAATCGCCGCCTCGATCAACCATCCCAACAGCGTCTATGTCTTCGGGACCGAGGAAATCGCCGGCACGCCCGTCATCGCCATGGAATTGGTGGGCGGAGGCACGCTGCGGGACCGTGTGGATGCGTCCGGTCCGCTGCCCGCCACGGAAGCGGTGGATGCCATCCTCCAGATTATCGCCGGGTTGGAGGCCGCCCAGCAAGCGGGTGTTCTGCACCGCGACATCAAGCCCTCGAATTGTTTCATAGACCCCGATGGCACGATTAAGATTGGCGATTTCGGCCTCTCCATCACCACGGCGGTCCGCACCGAATCGAATCTGACCGGGCCGGGTTCGCTCTTTGGCACCCCGGCCTATTCTTCTGTGGAGCAACTGCGCGGGGAGGAACTGACGGTGCGCTCGGACATTTACTCGGTCGGTGTCACGCTCTATTACCTGCTGACGGGCCGGCTGCCGTTTGAGGCGCCCAACATCGTGCGGTTGCTGGTCATGGTGCTGGAACAGCGGCCACAATCCCCAGCCGCGCTGCGGGCCGGCATTCCCGGCGGATTGGCGCGGGCGGCGCTTCATTGCCTCAACAAAGACCCCGGCGCCCGTTTTCAGAGCTACGCCTCCTTGCGCCGGGCGTTGCTGCCCTACGCCTCGTCCAGCCCATCGCCGGCCACGCTGCCCCTGCGCTTCGCGGCGTTTATGATTGACAATCTGGTAATCAGCGTGCCGGGCTGGGTGTTGATTTTCACCCTCTTCGGCGGTTTCAGCTTCATGACAAGTCCCGGGCATGGCGGTGAGAAGACGCTTTATTCTGTCGTTTTTGTCCTGCTGATGGCTCCCTATTTTGGCTTGTTTGAAGGTCTTCGCGGAGCTTCACCCGGCAAGGTGCTCTGCCGGCTTCGCGTGATCGGGTTGGATGGAAGCACCCCGGGCATCCGCAAGGCCTTGGCGCGGTTCCTGATCTTCTACGGGTTTTCGTTGCTGCCGGTGAACGCGCTGACTCTCTTGCGACCCGATTGGATGGTGTCACACGCTGGGGATCCGAAAAGCGCTTTTGTCCCCCTCATACCGTCTGCCGTCCAGCTTCTGATATTTCTTCTGCTCTTTTGCACCTGCCGCCGCCGGAATGGTTTTGCCGGCCTGCACGATTTGTGGAGCCGGACGCGGGTCGTTTCGCGCTCCATGCAGCCGGTCCGTCCCGTCCTGCCGCCGGCGCCGGAAGCCCCGCTGGCGCCCGGGGAGCGGCCGCAAATCGGGCCTTATCATGTTTTGGGAGATCTGGGGCGAAGCGGAGATGCGGAGATGTTGCTGGGCTACGACGCGCGGTTGCTGCGCAAGGTCTGGCTGCGGAAGGTTGCGCCCGGCACGCCGCCGCTCGCCCCTGCTTTGTGCCACCTGTCTCGCCCGGGACGTCTCCGATGGCTGAATGGCAAACGGTCGGACGACGATTGCTGGGACGCTTACGAAGCTTCGGCCGGCCAGCCGTTGCTAAACCTGGTTTCAACGAAGCAGGATTGGGAGAAAGTCCGATTCTGGCTGCTCGATTTGGCCGGGGAGTTGAAAGCGGGCGAGAAGGACGGTTCCCTGCCCGCCGTCCTGAGCCTGGACCGCGTCTGGGTTGGGGCCGATGGGCGCGCAAAGCTGCTGGATTTTCCAGCACCGGGAAACGATTCGCCCGCCGCGGTGGAGCCGCCGCGGCCCGCCAGTCCGCAGGAGTTTCTCCGCCAGGCGGGTCTTTCGGCGCTGGAAGGGCGGCCCCTGAGTGTTGACGAAGCGCGCGCATCCGCGCTGGCGCTGCCGCTGCCGCTTTACGCGCGCGGGTTTTTTCAGCGGCTGCAAACGGCGGCGGATTCCAGCGAGATATGGGAACGGCTCAAGGCGGCGGCTGGCAAAGCGGCGAAGATCACCCGGGGCCGGCGGTTGGCCATGCTCGCCATCGCTCTTAGCTTTCCACTCTTGACGGCGATGATGATGGTGTTGGGAAACGCCCTGATGCGCGCCAGGGACAACATGGAGATAATAGCGCTCCAAAGCTGCCTGGTTCAGGTCAAGTCGCTGGGACCGGCCGGCACGAATTCGCCCGGCCAGCCTGAAGCCGGGGACGATAAGCGCCGGCAATTGGAGATTTACCTTGCCGGCCGCTTCCGTCCGCTCGTCACCAACCCGGTGGCATGGGATGGGTATCTGGCAAAATCAATCATCCCTCCCGAACA
>JBEKIA010000042.1:0-34297 GCA_050011995.1 Verrucomicrobiota bacterium | reverse complement strand
CGGTTTTCCACCTGGCTCTGCGCCATTCTGCTGCATCGGCGGCAAAAACTGGCGCGGCGCGCCCGCTCCCGGCCGCTGGCGCTGGCCTGGCTGCCGGCCTTCCAGCGGGACGATCTGGCCGCGCGGCGCCAGAACCTCCCTTCCCCGGAGCCTTCGCCGTCGGAAATCGCCGCCCAAAATGAAATCTCCGCCCGGCTCCGCGAAGGCGTTGACCGGTTGCCCGAGAGACATCGCCGCGTCATCCTCCTCCGTTTTTTCCAGGACGCCTCCCTGCCGGACATGGCGCGGGCCTTGGGCTGCCCGGTGGGGACGGTCAAATCCCGCCTTCATCATGCCCTGGAAAAATTGCGCCAAATGAAAATGAACCTTCCTGCGCCGGAAGGGGATAAACAGATATGAAAGAAACCAGCCATTCTTGGACGGTAGGGCGAGACTCCGTCGAGCCGAAACTCGATTTCTTCGGAAAGAGTCACGGCTCGACAGAGTCTCGCCCTACCGGGTTGGGATGGATTCACGGCTCGACAGAGTCGTATAGCTTTTCCCTCTCTCATTAACGCGCCACGATATGAAATGGTTCCGCAATCCATGCCGCTCCCGCCGCCGGGAGATTTCTCTCTTCGCGACCGGCGCCTTGCCGGAACAAGACCGGCCCGAAATGGAGCGGCACATCGCCGCCTGCTCCAGTTGCCGGAGTTATTGCAACGAGATCAAGGCTCTTGCCGCGCCGCTGGCCGGCTGGGAGAAAAATCTCGCGCAAATCGAGCCAACCCAGGCCATGCGGACGCGCTGGGCCGGCGCGGTGCAAGCGTCCACTTCTCAAGCCGCGGCGGGCAAACTTGGGCTGCGCGGCAGCGCAGCCCTACCGGGTTGGGTTCAAGGGTCCGCCGCCCAAGCTGGCGCGCGTGGGTCGCTGCTGAAGAACATCTGCCGCAACGTCTGGCGCGAAATGATCTGGCCGTGCCGCCGCGCCTGGGTTGGGCTGGCGGCGGTCTGGCTGGCGTTGCTGGCGGTCAACGCGCGATTGTCCGATCCTCAATCGGCCGGCGCGCGCTCCTCCTCCGCTGCGGCGATGGTGCAGTCGTGGGAGGAACAAACCCGCGTGCTGGCGGAACTGACTCAGCCCGGCATCGTTCGTGCTCCCGTCAACACTCCTGCCGCGCCTTTCGATCCTCCCCGGCCGCGCAGCGCGCGGGAGCAGGAGTGGCAAATTGTCTGATATTTATGATGACCGCTTCTCCATCCAAACGCTGGCGCATTTTGCGGCGCTGCCTGCTCGGCGCCGCCATTTTACTGACATTGACCGCCATTTTTTACACCGAGGAAAGCTGGCGCGGCAAACGCGCCTGGGAAAACTGCAAACGCGAGCTGGAGGCTAAAGGCATCAAGATGGATCAGAAGGCTGACATCTCTCCTCCAGTGCCCGATGATCAAAACGTCTTTGCCGTGCCGGAAATGCGGCAGTGGTTTTTGGGAAAAGGCCCCACGGTTTTGAGCGCGAGGTTAGGGGACATAGCGGACCTATATGAGGCCGGGGATACAAACCACCCTTCCACCCGCATCGTCGTGGCTGAAGTGGCCTTTAGCCAGCCGGACTCCAATTCCCCCGCCGGTTTCACAGTGCTGTCCTATGAAGATCCGCACGCCAAAGCCGAAGTGGCCAAGCTGATCAAAGATGCGTTCGGGACCTATTTCACTGATCCCTGGGGATTTCTCCATTTATTGCGGCGACCGGAGGAGATTCACCCCGCCAAAATCCTGTTGCAGTGCCAAACAGCCCCATCGGCAAAGGAGTTGGAGCAATTCCTGACCAACGGCTTCCATCCCGATGGACCTGTTAACTTGTACGAGGAGGAAAATGCGCGGATCGAACCCGCCAGCAAAAGTTCCTACAAGGTGACGATGGAAGCGCCGGGTTCAGCCGCCGAACTCCTTGCCCGGATTGCCGTCCTGGAACCGCAGTTCGCGGTGATGCGCCAGGCCTTCCAGCGTCCTTACGCCCGCATTTCGGGCGATGATCAGAAACCCGGGAATGAACTCGACCCGCTCTTCTTTCACATTGGCCCGCTCGCCCGCATTTTGAGTGCGCAGGCCCAATGTTATTTGTTGCTGGGCCGGCCGGAGGAAGCGTTGCGCGATCTGACTCTGAGCCAGGACTTGTGCCGCATCGTGGAAGACCTGCCGCGCAGCAAATGGGGTATGATTGCAACATTGATCCGTGAGACGGTGACGGCAATTGACCTTGGCGCTATAACCGACGGGCTGCGAAGTCATGCCTGGAACGATGCGCAACTGGCGGTATTGCAGGACCAACTCGAAAATATCAACTTCGTGTCTGACTTGAAGCGTGGGATGTTGGCAGAGCTTGCCAGGGTGTCCGATTTCTTTCCAAACGCCACGGCCTACAACGTGGGGGAATTGTTGTTCGGCGGCCACCTATGGCCGACCAACGCCTGGACAACCCTGAAAGCGACAGTCGTCGGCGAATTGATCCCCCGCGGCTGGGTCTATCAGAACATGGTCCAACTCGCCAACGGTCGCCAGGCCCTCGCCGAAAGCTCGGACTCCACCGGCCAGTTAGTGTTTCCGAAAAAAGTGGATGCCGTCGCCATTATGGCCAAGTCTCATCCTTCACCGTATAATTACTTGGCCCAGATGGCCGATCCCAGAAACAGCAAGATGTGTCGCACAAACGCCAGGCTCGAAACGCAGGTCCACGAAGCGCTCATCGCCTGCGCCCTCGAACGTTACCGCCTGGCGCACAACGCCTATCCCGAAACCCTCCACGCCCTGGTCCCGCAATTCCTGGACCAAATCCCGCCCGACATCATTGGCGGCCAGCCCCTGCATTACCGCCTTGCGGGTGACGGGAAGTTTCTTCTTTACTCAGTCGGCTGGAATGAAACCGACGACGGCGGCAAGCCCGGCTCGGACGACGACTGGGTTTGGGACGATACCGCCCGGTAGAGCGCACCCGACCGGCATTCGGCGCGCTGGGAAAGGCAGGGCGGGCAGTCCTCCGCCTGAGCCTGTGCGGGTGCGGCTGCAGGATCGTTGGTCGCCGGCTGCTGTGTTGCGCGGGGAAAAGCAAATGGCGAAGTCCGGCGCGAAGCCAAGCCGGCCCCGGCCCTCCGCCATCAACCAAAAAAAGCCGGTGGCAGGCCAAGTGCTTCCACCCTGATCAACGCGGTTCCGGCGGGGCTGGCGCGGCGGGAGGAAGCGGTTGGAGGCCGATGGTGCCTCGCAGGCCGGCCAGGTAGTCGGGGGACTTTACTTTGTGATACGTTTCCCAGGCGCTCTCCAGTTTGGCGGCGAGGCCGAGGCGTCCGGCCTCCTCCTCGTAATTTTTCTTCAGAAGGAAGTTTTGCAGGTAGGTGGCGTGGCCGTGCCACAGACGCAAGTCGTGCTGCTGTTTGGCGGCCAGACGCGCGGCATACCAATCGCTGGCGAGGATGTTTTCCCGCGTGAAGAGGGCGCGAATTTCCGGGTGCTTTTCATCGCGGCCCTCATGCCCGCCGTAGGCCATGATGTGGAGCAGGCATTTGAGCGGCGGGCAGGCCATTTCGACGCTGCCATCGGCAAAGTAGCTGGCGGCGGACTGTCGGTGGGTGGTGACGATGTTGTCCATGCCGTCGGCGAAGACGGCCGGGTCTTGTTTCTCGGGACGCAAGATTTCTTCGGTGAATACAGCGTGGGGATAGTTGAAGACGCGGCCAAAAAAAGCGCGGACGAAGTTCGCGGTGATGCGCCAGCCCAGGCGGCCGGCCAAAACCCGCCTGCCGGCAAAATCAAAGTCGTCGCATTTTTCCAGATAACCATTGTCAATAAGAAATGCAGGCTGCCGCTCCGCCGGGGTCATGCGGCACCAGACTTCCGGAATGAGCAGGCTCACGTCGTGGTCCACGCGCACTTTGGGCCCGATGTATCCGGCGGCCGATATGAAGGCGTCGTACCCGGTGAGGGCGCAGGAGAGCAGGGCGGCGTTGAGGTCCAGGATCGGCGGCAGGGCGTTGAACGGGCCTTTGGTCATGGCCCCTTCCGAGCCGGCCCCGGTGGTGGAGGGCGATTTGCCGGTCATGCTGGAGATGAATTCCATGAACAGCTCGGGCCCTTCCAGGTAATGGATGGGGTTGAACACCGCCAGCGAGCGGAGATGGGAGGCGGGGTCTGGCGGATTGTTGCGGCGGCCGGGCATGACGGCGTTGACCGGAGTATAAAGCGGGGCGTCGAGCGGGATGCGGCGGAACAGGCGGGCGGCCATTTCGGCCAGATGGGTGGCGCGCGCGTCGGCCACATCGGGCCGCTGTTGCAAGTAGCGCGGGTTCTTGGAGGGTTTGCCGTCCACCAGCCGGGGGTGGCAGGAGGAGACGAAGTAATCGGCGCCGCCTTCCCGGGCCGCGGCCAGAATCAGCCGCCGCATCGGCTCGGTATATTTGACAAATCCGATGGCGTCCTCCACCAGGTTGCGCGCGTCGGCCCGGGTCAACGGCTCGAAATTGGACAGGAAATTTCCCGGCTCGGACAAATCCTTTTCCGTTTGCTTGTCATAGCCGCGGTGGATCGCCTCGTCGGGCCTTTGGAATAGCCGGGCTTCGCAATTGTGGACGAATTTGACCGAGGGGTTGGAATAATCCGGGTTCAAATCCTTCAGCTTCTCCGCCGGCGCCACGACCGAGGCGGTGATGTCGTCCTCCATTTGCACCTTGGCGGCGGGGAAAAAATCCTTGCGCAAGCCGAAGACACGCCACGAACCGTCGGCCTCGTAGCCGACCCGGAGGAAGTTGGCCACCAGCTTGCGCTTGTCGCATTTCAGCTCGTTGCCGGGGGTGCCGTTGATGATGTCCACGCTCAGATGCTCGCGCCAATGGCCGTTCCAGGAGGGTTTGTAAAAGCGTTTGACCACGAAGACCTGCTCGAGGATGTATTGGGGAATCGAGCGGAGCCAGCGGTTGAATTCCTCCGAGTAATCGCTCTCGGAGGGAGTAAATAGTTTGACAACAGAGCCGAGCGAACGCTCCGGACTCAGGATGGGGCGCCGGTCCATCCCGGCTTTGGCGGGATCCTTGAAACGGTCCGAGTAATCCCGGTCCAGCAGGGCCTGCACCTGGTCGCAGTCCTTTTTGAAATCGGCGGTGAAGACCGGCCCGTGGATAATGGCGTCGCTGATGGACTTGGAGATTTCGGACTTGCCGCCGCCCGAAACGGTGCAGGGTTTGTGGCAGAGGGTGCCTTCCGCCACGGTGCCGATCAGCCGCCAGGCCTGATTGGGGGAAAGCCTCTCCATGCGCACCTGGTAGCCGGAAGGGCGCACGTAAACCTTGTCCGCCAGCAGCTTGATCGTCCGTTCTCCCGATGGGGAGGGCCAGGTCACGGTTTGCCTTTGCAAATCGAAGCGAACATCCTTCGGCACGTAGATGATGTCCGGGTGTTTCTTGTCTATGGCATAGCCTTCCGGCTGCAACTCCAGCCCCGCGCCGGCCAGCTTGAGGACTTCCTCGAAGGAATGGCCGCGGGAGCGGACATGTTTGCTGCCGAGAAATTCCTCGCCCAGATCGTAACTGGCATAGACCAGCGCGCCGCCGGCGTGTTCCTCCTCGCACAACCCGTAGAGGTTGGCGGCGTAGCTGATCTGCGTCTTGACCTCCTTTTTGCAATAGCCAAAGTAGTTGTCGGCAATCACGGTGACGATGACGCCCCGCGCGTCGCGGGCCGTGGCTTTGAAGGCCGCGCCGTTGTTGTAAACTTCGTGCTCCGTTTTCCAGCACATCCCGTCCCGGCGCTGGCGGGGCGAGGCCCGGTCCCAGTGGGGCAGGCCAAGATTTTTCTTGGTCAGCGTGATCAGGTGCGGGGCGAGAATGACGCAGCCGGTGTGGCCGGTCCAATGTTCCACGTCCAAGGCCGCGTCGTTCTCCGGGAGGAAGGGATCGCCCGCGTTGCCAAAAATCGTTTCCACAAAATCCAGATTGCTCACCAGGCTGCCCGGCGCGAAGAAGCGGATTTCCATGGATTTCTCCTCGATGAATCCGGGGACGCCGGGACAAACCACCGGCCGGAGCAACAGGGAAACGAAACATTCCGCCTGGGCCTCCTGCGTGGAGGTGAATGGCAGCCGCAGCAATTCCACCGGCGGATGCAAGGCCGCATCCAACAAGCGCCGGAACACTTCCTTGGGCACGGCCAATTTGTCATCCGGCACCGGCAACCCGCCTTCCGCCACATGAAAGACCCCCTGGGTGGTGCGACGGTCATTGACCGGATTGTGCAGCACCCCCTGGCGCACACGATAGGAGCGGATGATGCTGGAAAAAAACTCGTCGCGGTCCGGGGGCAGGGACAATTCGCGCGCCAGCCCCGGGCTGTCCAAGACCAAAGTCCGCGCCGGCCATCGGACAGCCCCGCCGGCGTCGTAAAGGTAATCGTGGAGAAACCGGTCAATGCGCCAATCCGCCGGGCAAAGGTAATCGGCCAGCAGGCGCATGGTTTCCTTCTGCCGCGAAAACATCGGGCCGGCCAGTTTGGGAAACCGGCTCATGGAGCCGTTGCCGAAGGTGGGACAGCCTGTCATCGCCAGCCGCAGATTGATTCCTTCAATCAGCGTGCTGTCGAGCCGGTTTTGCAGGGCCGCTCCCTGCTTGGGAATGATGCCGGAAGTCGTCGTCATCGCGGACGCCTCATTGTACAACAATTTCCAGCCGGCGCAAGAGTTGATTGGCAGCGTTGGACATCGCGCGGCCAATTCATGAAGGCGCCGGGAACTCCATTCGCTCGAATGGGGGCTGGTTTTAGACCGCAAAATGGGAAATCCCTATTCGATTGGTGGAGTAATGGCCTCATGGAATGGGGGGTATTATCGTTCAAAAATTACTTGATTAGGGTTGATTAGGCTTGATTTGGAAAGCTCGGTTTTGCGCGTAAATAGTTCATGGCAAGCCACTTGGGTTGCTTTTCCTCAAAAATGGCCAAACTGGCGGAAAACGGCATGCTGGCGGCAATGGATTCATAAAGCATACTAAGTTAATATAGTATTAAAGGATTCGAGGCCGGGGGCGGGATTCCGCCGCCGTGGAAACCTTCGCCGCCGCCATCCGCCCCGATCCGCCCTCCTTCGCCGGGCCTTCCGCCTCCGCCGAGCCTGCGGCGGACGGGACGGAGGGCGGGCCATCCGAAATTCCGGCGCATCCGGTCATGGTCCCGTTCCCGTCTTCCCATACGTGTCTTGCCCTCACGCCAGAAGATTAGCATGTAAGCGCGGATTGTCAAGGGAAAAATGCCGGAAGATGCAATGCGTCAGCAACGTGGGGGGAAGGTAGGGCGGGCAGTCCACTGCCCGCCGCGGCGCGCACGGAGTGTGCGCCCTGCCATCCATGACTGACGCATTACCGGAAGATGCGGATTCCTGCAATGTCCTGATCATTAGCCGCTTGCGCAACCCGTGCCTCCGACAGGGAATGATCCCGCGGCCTCTGGAACAGGCCGAAAAGGCGGGAGGCCGTCCGAATCCGCAATGTTCTTCGCTGTTTTCG
This sequence comes from Verrucomicrobiota bacterium, assembly GCA_050011995.1. GTDB lineage: Bacteria > Verrucomicrobiota > Verrucomicrobiia > Limisphaerales > Palsa-1400 > JBEKOF01. The sequence continues at coordinate 26,777 of JBEKIA010000042.1, read as the reverse complement.
GTGGAATGCCAGGCATGGTGCGGGGTGGTGTTGCATGTTTTCCCCAACCCAAAGGGATTGAATCTGCCAGCCCTGGGTTGCGAGGCGCGAGCTACCCAGGGTGCCAAGACAGAGAAATCGCAAACCCTGAAAGGGTTTCATCGGTTGCATAACAACATCTTCGTATGCAGCATGAATTGGCGCTGGACATCCTTTCAGTTTATTGGCCAACGCCGTGGTGACCCGGTCCCGCGACTCCTTCGCCGCCGCGTCCGGCAGGCCGACGATGACTATGATGGCCCCACCCCAGCTGGATTGACTTTTCTTCGACGCCATTAAGGAAACCAAAATCGTTGCGCCGAAACCTCGATGATCGGAGTGTTTGGCTAAAATGCAGCCAAGATGCTCTCGCGATACTCCTCAAACGCCCTGCGGCCCTTGCGGGTCAACCGCAGCAGCGTCATGGGCACTTTGCCGCGGTACGTCTTCTCAATTTCCACGTAGCCGGCCTCCTCCAGGCGGGCGAGATGGCTGGACAAGTTGCCCTTGTTCATTTCGGTTTCGCGCAGCAGGAAGAGGAAATCGCATTCCTTTACCCCCGACAGCAAGGCGGCGATCATCAGCCGCCCCGGTTCATGCAGGACCCGGTCCAGTTCGGAAATGGCTCGGAGTTGCCCGTTCATTCTGTTGCCGGGGCGGGCGGTTTTGTGTCCCGAAGATACAAATAAAGGGTGGTCCCGCCGGAGAGGAGCCACACCAGACCCGAGAACAACATCAACGGCGGCATCCGCTCGATGAAACCGCCGGATGCCATGGAATCAATCCCGAAAGGGCCTGACACCATCAGCGCCAGCAGAAGCACCCTCCACGGCTGCTTCCGGATCTTGCCGGCAGACATCCCCAAGTACAACATGGCGCTTGAGACCACCACGAGGTCCCGCATGACGTATGCGGCCTGGTTCATGGGAATCTCGGTTATCGCGGATTGGACAATCGGGCTGCGGCCCATCGCGTGTTGATGGCGCATCTCGCGGATCTGAGTGACCGTAAAGACAATGCCGATACCGAGCACGTAGAGCAAGCCAGCGCCTCTCCATTTCGGCGAGGATTTTCTCTCCCCAAGGCGGGCGACATAGCCGGTGCGCGGCCAGGTGATATGCTCCTTGATTGCCTTGCGGACATAGCAAGGTCCAAAAACGCCGCAGACAATCGGCAGCAAGGCGAGCCATCTCCACAGGAAAGGCTTCAGCAGGACGACCGTGTAGGCCCCCAGGGCGAACCCCAAAAACATCGTCGCCCACGCAAGCTCCGCGGCCCCATCCATGCCCTCATGCAGCATGGGCCGCCACACGGCCATTTGCAGCTTCTGAAACTTGCCCAGCTTTTTCTTTCGATTCTGCTCCTGCTCTTTCAGTGTCTGTAGCAGCTCGTCGGTGCGCCCCTCGCGGATGGCGCGCTGGACGTTCTTGGAGAGTTCTTCGATGGATTCGCGAATCCGATTTTTCATTACCGACAAGTTTGCATCACAAACCAGTTGGCGTCAATCCACATTTCTTGGTTTTTTTCCGGCAAGAGAGCGCCATGTTGCCTGGGCGGAACCTGCACTTGCCAAAGAAACAGTGAGGGATCGAGCCCGGAATTCGTGCAGGTGTCATGCAGGTGTCAGTCCTCACTTTTTACACTGGTTGAGGCCGATGCGTCTTTCGGCAGGAGAAAGCGGAGTTCTGCAAAAGGCGAAATCAACAAAATCATTACGATCAGGGTGTCCCCCCAGCCGCAATGGACCTCCACCTCGACGGGGAAGGCTTCGATTCCATTGACCTCCGCCGTCGTCTCCCAGGGGAGACTATGGCGTGACAAGGCAGCGGACAAAACACGGGCCAGCATGGGCGGATGTCCCGGGAAGGCAGGCGCAAGGGCAATGCGGTTTTTCATCCATTCGGCGCAAAACCCAGGCTTGCTTGAGTTCGCAAAAGCGATTATCCTCCCTGCATGGTCACAGTCTCGTGGGAAACCCAGGTCATTCGAGGGCGTTGGCGGCACGAGGAAGAGGTCTGTTCGGACGATTTGATGCGGGTCGTGATCGACGTCGAAGACCTCGTGGAACACCGTGAGTTCTTCGGCGATTTCAAAGAGCGTCTCAAGGTCCGCTTCCGTCAAGTTGAAATCTACATGACAACCCATCTGGTGGAAGTGATTTAATGAAGGTTGGCGAAAGCACGGGCAGGCCGGCATTGACGATGCAGGTTTCCGAATTCCGGGCTTGACCCCTGCTACCCCTGCTACTGCGGCAGGTTCAGAATGGCGAAGGACGGGGAGGAGCGGTCCTGGTCCAGCACACACCATAGGTTGATGGTCCCAAGACTGTGCCAATACTTGATGAAGCGCGCGCTGCCGTCGGCCATGGCGCAGTTGGCGCCGCCCGTCTTGGTGCCCACGCCGAGGCCGTCATGGCGGCCTTGCTCCAATTCGGTCATATCATTGCCGAGAACCTCGGCGGGAAAATCCGGGCTTTCTCTGGGCTCCATCAGGTCCATGAAGAAATCCGTGGAGGCGTGTTTCTTTTCGCCATAAACGATGGTGTCGGAAGGGCGCGGGATGACGGTGCGCTCGAAACTGATTTCGATGAGGTTGCGGTTGTCCAAGTAAAGGTCCAAAATCTCCTGGCCCCGGGTGCGCAGGATGTAATCGTTCCAGCCGTTGGCGAAATAGCTGCGGGGGGAGGCGTCCGGCATGTGGGGGGCGCCGGTCCAAGTGCCCGGGGGACCAGGCCCGTCGTTGGGACAGATCAAAACCTTCAAGTTGTTGTAAATGGGGTAAAGGTGGTCGGGCCAGTTGTCGAGGGCGCGCGGCGGATAATGGTCCTGATTGTCGTCGGCGTACATCTCGAGGGAGAGGCCCAGTTGCTTTTCGTTGTTGATGCAGGAAATGGTGGTGGCGGTAAGTTTGGACCTGGAAACGGCTGGCAGAAGCAGGCTGGCCAGAATGCAGATGATGGCGATGACCACCAGCAACTCGATCAGTGTGAAACCCCGCGGCGATTTTCCCCGCTTGGCGGTCCGCTTTTGAGTTGCCGATCTCATGACGTTTCCTTTCAGGCTTGCCGCCAATTTTTGATCTTTCATTCCGTCCGGCCTTTCATTACGCTTCCGGCGACAATCACCGGAATGTCGCATGACGAAAAAAAGCATCGAAAACATTGTGGTGGCGCTGATGCTTGCTGGTATCTTTCTATACCTGGCCCGGGGGTGGTTTGTCACGGAAAAAGTGCGGATTATTCACCACGCCGGGCCCGCCCTTCGTTTCCCCCAATACGCCAAGCAGGACAACGTGGCCGCGCTGCCTGTTTTCTTTGAATTCGACCGAAAGCTCAACCTCTCCTCGGTGAGGGTCGTTCCGGTGAGTGAAACCGACACCAACCAGAATCTCCCGCCGATCTGGCAACTCCAAGGCGTGTCCCGGTCGGTTGCCACGAAGGGCTTTGAATATGGCGCGGAGCTGCCCGGTATGAAAGCGGTGGTTGCCGGGAGCGACCCGCCACCGCTGGAGCCGGGGAAGAAATACAGGCTGATCATTGAAGCTGGCTGGCTGAAGGCGCAGCATGAGTTCACGGCTGAACCGCCCGCGCAGTGAGGCGCGAACTTCCTGCGGCTGGCGAAAGGAAAGGAAAAGGAAAAGATAACATGGGGTCAACCCATAGTTTGGTTCTTTTAGCGTGGCTTTTTCAACACAAGCATGAATCAGATAGCACCAAACTATGGGTTGAGCACTCCCTTGGGTTTGGAGGCGACGCTGCCGGTGACGATATAGCGGATGCCCGCCAGTTGGAGCGGGCGAACGAACAACAAGAAGAGTTCAACTTCTGGCATTCGAGAAAATGCGCCGCAGGTCAGCCTGAACTCGCGTCTCCGGCCAGTCGGGATGTTGGGCGCGAACGCCGGCGGCCTTCATTTTGCGCGCCGACCAATACAGGCGCCCGGCCACCTCCAACCGTTCCTCGCCGGACATGGCGCGGAGGGCTTTGATTTGTTCTGAGCCGGGCTGTTCATCCGTCAGCATGGGTTAAATATGCCTTATGGCGGCCAATTGCGCAAGCAGGACGCATTTTGCCAGTTTCTTCTTGACATCCGCCGGGGCCGGATGGATGGCGCGGCGGCCCGTATGAAATTTGAGCCCGGAATTGGTCAGCGCCGTCACAACCCGGTCCCGCAACTCCTTCGCCGCCGGATCCGGCAAACCAACGATGACGATCAGGGTTTCCCCCCAGACGATCAGGGTTTCCCCCCAGCCGCAATGGACCTCCACCTCGACAGGGAAGGCTTCAATTCCGTTGACGGCGGCGGATAAAACACGGTCCAGCATGGCCGGATTGTGGGCGAACGCGGGCGCAGGGACAATGCGGTTTTTGCGGCGTCGCGGGAAAGGCGGGATCAATCCTGCCCGCTCCTTCATAAACTAAATAGCCGGACCAGTGCCTCATCAATGGCGTGCAGACAGTCCGTTGGCAAGGGGCCGAGCATCCTCTCGATCCTGGCGTTGTCCACTCCTACAAGCCCAATGAGGTTGACCACGGATTCTTCCGCCAACCATTTTGGCTTTGGAAAGCGCACTTCACATTCGCCTCCGCGGATCTCCGTGGTCAATGGCGCAACCACCGACATATTGCGCCGGCTGTCAGCGTTGGGCATGGAGATGACGACGCAGGGACGCACCTTGGCGACAAAGCCCGAATCCACCAGAACCACATCGCCGCGCTTAAAGCTGGTCATAAAGGACGGTTGGAGCCGGTCCAAGCTCTTCCCAGGTTTGCGCCGCCGCCTCCGCGAGATCAGACTCCCTGGACACCCCCTCGCGAACCTGGGGCAGGCCGAGTTTAATGGCCTGACGCATGGTGTCCGCCATTGAAAGATGGGTGTTCGCCGCCGTCCGCTTAACCTCTTCCATGAGTTCTTCGGGCAGTCCCAGTGGATAAGTTGTCATGCTCATGAAGAAATGATACCTGCTCATGGGGATATTTCAAGCCCGCTTCCAACCTATCAGAAAAGGGGTCAACCCAGAATGGCGCTTAGATAAGGAATGCCAATTCTAACCCATTTGTTTTAAGGATATTATGAATAGTGTGTTGGCGCAGCACCCGGAATATGCCGCTCCTATCGGAGCTATCATCCTTTTCGCTGTGGTTCTACATAGATGCCGCGCCTACGGCGCTGCGCGCCAAATTCGGTGGCAGGCTTGGGGCGGCGGCCCAGCGCCGTAGGCGCGGTATATCTGTAGAACCCAGGGGGCCAGAAATCCAAAGCCCCAGCGGGGCGGCATGTTCAGCATCAGCGCAATGTATTGTTAATCAATGATTAACGCCTTATCTAAGCGCCATTCCGGGTTGACCCCTCCCTGACTCCCTTGGGTTGACCCCTCCCTCGATGAGGGAGGACGTTTCAAAATCCTCAATGCGCAGCAAATCAAGCTCGTGGAACCGGCAGAGGGCCGCTCCCCGGATACGGCGTGATGCGTCTTGCAGGCCGACGATGACGATGACGGTATCCCCGCCCGCAAAGCAATTTCCAGAAATCGCGTTCTTGACTTTGCCTGCAGCGGATTTATTTACTTCCGCATGGGCCGTTGGCCGCGTGAAGTGCCTGCGCCACGGACCCAGCAAGAGAGTAAAACGACACCTTGAATATGAATCGAACCTTGGCCGCTGGGTTTCTGGTCTGTGGGCTTTGTCAATCGACCTTCGCCCAAATTGTCTTTCCTATAGCCGCGCCGCATGATGAGGTCCTGGCGCGCGCGGGTGTTGGTGATCGCCCCGAATTGCAGCGCCTCCATGACGAGTATTGGGACCTTATTAATACGCACTTTCGACCGCGACAGCTTGCCGAGGTCACGAAGATCTTCGGTTCGGCCCTCGGCACACTCACCAACGCCACGGGAGGAGATGGAGATGCTCTGCCACTCCCCGACGACCGTGTTCTGCCCATCTTCGCCAAAAAGGGAACTTGGCCCGGGCCGTTGTTCATGTCGGTCGCTGGCGTGCTGTCCGGATCCGAACACACTGATCTGCATGCGGTCGGTGGCATTGGCTACGTGCAGTTGTTCTATGGCTATGATGGGAAGAGCGTTCAAAACGCCCTCGTCTATTTCCGCGCGGACGAGCAGTTTGTGCCCCTTGCCACCACCAACGAATTCTCCAAACGGCTGGCATGGGAAAAGGCCAAGTTCGACGCCCTGAAGGGTTGGCTGGATGAACACATGCCGATCAATGACCTTGGTGTGGTGGAGGTTTCAGGGTCCAGTCCACGCCGCATTGAACTCGGTGGCGGCACGGCTTGCAGTCTCACAACCAGAGTACTCCACGCTCCCACTGTGACGAATCTCTGGTACACGATTGACGTACGCAGGGGAACCCCGAACCTCACGGGAAAGGCAGATCCCTGGCAGCAAAAGTCCATTAATCGCCCGGGCGAGTCCATCGGTTTTTCAATGGATGGCAAGTTTTACCGCCTGACGCCTAAATTGGTTGAACAACGGCCTTGAGTCGTTGCGAAAACACTTGGATTGCGGGTTGGAAGGCGGAGCCGGGCGTCTTACGGCAAGGCCCCGGCTGCCGAGATGGAAATCGTGTCGAGCACGGGCGCCGGCGCGATGCCCAGCGCCAGAATCCCGGCGATCAACAACACGCACAACGCGCGCGTCGGCCAGTCCAGCCGAATCGGCGGCAGATCGCCCGCATCGCCGAACCACGCCTCGCGCACCACCGCCAGGTAGTAATAGACCGCAATGGCGGCATTGACCATGGCGATGATGACCAGCGCCAGATGTCCTCTCGACAAAGCGGCGGAAAGCAGGAGAAGCTTGCCCATGAAGCCGACAAACGGCGGCATCCCCGCCAGCGCGAACACGCCCACCGCCAGGGTCACCGCCAGCAACGGCGACCGGCGATGCAGCCCGGCCAGCTCCGCGATGGCCACATTGGCCCCGTCCCGCGAGACTTTGCAGATGACGACGAAGCAGGCCAAGACCATCAGCAGGTAGCCGATGATATAGTAGAGCGCCGCCGAATAACCGAATTGGTCCATGGCCACGAAACCCACCAGCGCGTAGCCCGCGTGGGCAATCCCCGAAAAACCCAGGAGCCGCTTGAAATCTTTTTGCATCAGCGCGATCAGGTTCCCGTAAAACATCGAACCGATCGCCAGGATGGTCAGCAGCAGCGCCACCGCGCGGTTCTGCGGCGGAGCCAGCGAGACAAAGCGCGCCAGCACCGCCACGCCGCCGACCTTGGGCAGGGACGCCACCAGGCCCGCCGTCTCATTCGCCGCGCCCTGGTAAACGTCCGGCGCCCAGAAATGGAAGGGGAAAATCGCCAGCTTGTAAAACAAACCGCAGAACATCATCGCCAGGCCCGCGATGACCAGGGGCGAGTCCATCAGCGGCTGCAGCCGGCGCAGCAGCACGGGCAGCGAGGTCGTCCCGGTCAATCCAAACAGGTAGCTCATTCCAAAAAACATGATCCCGTTGGCCGCGACGCCGAACATAATGTACTTGATGGCCGATTCCATCTGCGTCCGCTGCCCTTCCCGCTCGCGCCGCATCGGCACCATCAGGTAGAGCGGAAAGGCCGACACTTCCAAGGCAATCACCAGCGTGATGAGGTCAATGCAACTCACCAGCATCATCAGCCCGCTCACGCTGACTGCCAGGAACAGGTAGTATTCCGGCTTCACTTCCTCCCGGACGTCCTCCAGCCCGCCGCTCAACAGCAGGATCAGGAGGAACCCAACGGCAAACACCACTTTCAGGCCCTGTGAAAACAAGTCCACCCGGTAGGCGCCGCTGAACAGGGTCGCTTCCCGGCCGATGCAACACACGGTGGCCACAATCGCCGCGAGCGATGTCGCCAGCGCCATGCGGCGGGCCAGCCGCGCGCGCGATTGGCCGAGGCTGATGACAAACAAGCCCAGCGCCCCGCAGAGCAGGACCAGTTCCGGCGCAAAGGCCATGAGGTTTTGAGCGGTCATCGCTTCGTTTCCGGCAGGCTCAGGCGCGCCGCCGGCGGGGCCATGGCCAATCTATTCCCGCCCTCGTCTTTCGGAGCCAGCGACGCGGAACGGACCGGCGGAGCGGCTTGTCGGATTACATTCGCCACGCTGGCGTGCATCACCCTGGTGAACGGCTCCGGATGCAGCCCGATCCAAAAGACAAACACCAGCAGCGGCGCCAGCGTCACGATCTCGCGCAATCCCAAGTCGCGAAGCTGCGAGTGGTCCAGGTTGTTCGTGCCGCCGTATGCGACCTTCTGCAACATGCGCAGCATGTAGGCCGCCGCCAGCACCACGCCGGGCACCACACACACCATCATCGCCTTCGAGACGGCAAAACCCCCGCACATCACCAGGAACTCGCCAATGAAGCTGTTGGACCCGGGGAAGGCCAGCGAGGAGAGCGCAAAGACGCCGGCGAACATGGCGAACACGGGCATCGCCTTGCCCATTCCCGCCGCCGCGCCGAGTTCGCGGCTGTGCAGGCGCTCATAGATGATTCCCACGACGATGAACAGCGCGCCGGTGGTGATGCCGTGATTGATCAACACCAGGACCGCCCCTTCCAATCCCGCCTTGTTCAGCGCGAAAATGCCGAGCGTGGCGAACCCCATGTGGGCCACGCTCGAATACGCCACCAGCTTCTTCAGGTCCGTCTGCGCCAGCGCCGTCAGCCCGCCGTAGAGGATTGCCACGACCGAAAGCCCCAGGATGAACGGCGTGAAGACTTGCGTCGCGTAGGGCGTGATGGGCAGCGAGAAGCGCAGGAACCCGTAGGCGCCCATTTTCAGCAGCACGCTGGCCAGCAGCACGCTGCCCGCGGTCGGCGCTTCGACGTGCGCCGCCGGCAGCCAGGTGTGAAACGGGAACATCGGCACCTTGATGGCAAACGAAATGAAGAACGCCCCGAAAATCCAGCACTGGAAAGCCGGGGAATACGAGTGCCCCATCATGCCGGGAATGCTGAAGCTCCCCGCCTGCAACCGCAGCGCGATGCCCGCCACCAGCAGCAGCACCGAGCCGGCCATGGTGTAGATAAAGAACTTGAGCGCGGCGTAGATCTTGCGCGGCCCGCCCCAGATGCCGATCAGCAGCGCCATCGGGATCAGCATCGCTTCCCAAAACATAAAAAAGAGAATGAAATCCAGCGCGCAAAAAACGCCGACCATCGCCGTCTCCATGATGAGCAGGCAGATCATGAACTCCTTCACCCGCGTCTGGATATAGCGCCACGAAGCCAGCACGCACAGCGGCATGATCAGCGTCGTCAGCAGCACCAGCAGCAGGCTGATCCCGTCAATCCCCACCGCGTATTGGATTTTCAACGCCGGAATCCACTCCGCCTTTTCGGCGAACTGGAAGTTGGACGTGGAGGCGTCAAACTGCCAGTAGAGCGCCAGCGAGAAAATGGCCGAGGCCGAGGTGAACGCCAGCGTCCACCATCGCAGCAGTTTTTCGCTCCGGAGGCAGGCCGCCACCGCCGCGGCCAGCAACGGGCTGAAGATCAAAATGCTCAAAATGGGAACAGACGTGCTCATCGGCGGCTGACAAAAATCACGTAGGCGACGATCAGCGCCGCGCCCACCGCGAAGGAGATCGCCAGGTTCTGTTGCATCTGGCCCCGCTGGACCCAGCGCAGCCGGCGGCCAATTCCGCGGACGCTTTCCGCCAGCCCGTCCACCGCGCCGTCAATTATTTTGTTATCGAACAAGCCCGCCACCCGCGCCGAGATCATCAGCGGCGCCAGCCCGGCCACCCGGTAAAGTTCGCCCACAAAAGTGTCCGCCATCTGGACCGGCTTGCGCGCCAGCCACAGGAAAGCGCGGCCGCCCATGCGATAGAACCAATCCAGGTCCAGGCTGATCGTCGGACCCGGCACCAGTTTCTTGAGCAGCAGGAAAAAGCCGGCGCCGGTAAACAGCAGAATCTGCAGCGTCTCCGAAACGTGGTAGGAGGTGTAGGGCACATACTTCATCGCCTCCTCGGGATACGGAAGCATCTTGTAGAGGTAGGGCGTGTAGCAACCGATGAAGATGCACAGGAACGACGTCACCGCCATCGCCGCGATCATGTTGCCGGGCGGCTCCGCGGCCCGATCCCAGGTTTCTTTCTTGGGCTGATTTTTCCCGAACCAGATGAAATAGGGCACCTTCAGCCCGGTGTGCAAGAAGGTGCCGGCCGAGGCGAGCAGGAGGAAGAAGCCGACCCAGAGCTTGTGCTCAAAGCCCGCCTGGACAATCATGGACTTGCTGACAAATCCGCTGAAGAACGGGAAGGCCGAAATCGAAAGGCCGCCAATCAGCGTGAAGACGAACGTCCAGGGCATCTTCTTCCAAAGCCCGCCCAACTCGGTGAACTTGCTTTCCCCCGTCATGTGCAGCACCGCGCCACAGCCCATGAAGAGAAGCCCTTTGTAAAGTATATGGGCGAAGGCATGGGCGCAGGCGCCGTTGATGGCCATCTCCGTGCCCAACCCCACCGCCGCCACCATGTAGCCGACCTGGCTGATGATATGGTAGGCCAGCAGCCGGCGGCAATCGTTCTCCAGCACCGCATAGACCACGCCGTACAGCGCCATGATCACCCCCAGCGGCACCAGGATTTCCATCCCGGCCATGCTCCGGCACAACGCATACACCGCCGTTTTCGTCGTGAACGCGCACAGGAAGACCGACCCGTTGAAGGTGGCCTCGCCGTAGGCATCCGGCAGCCAGGCGTGCAGCGGCGGCACCGCCGCGTTCAAAATGAATCCCACCATGATCAGGTAAATCGCCGCGGTTGGATGCTGGACATCGAACTGGTCAAAGGCCCAAATGCCTTTCACGCCGCCAAACTTCAATACCATCCCGGCCAGCAGCGCCAACCCGCCCGCCACATGCACCAGCAAATAGCGATAGCCCGAGGACAGCGACTCCGGGCGGCGCCGGAACCAAACGAGGAACACCGAGGAAAACGCCATCACTTCCCAGAACAGGAACAGGGAAATGAAATCGCCGGCATAGATCGCGCCGATCGAGCCAGCCACATAAATCCAGGCGGCGATATGCTGGGTGTTCTCTTTAACGTGCAGCCCGTAGAGCGTTGCCAGGATGCACATCAGGCTCATGATGTAGCCGAAGACTGTGCTGAGCCGGTCCACCCGCCCGAACACCAGCACCCAGTCCAGAAGATGCACCTCGCCATGCACTTGGCCAAGTGGTTCGGGCGGCATCATCACGATGCGCGCAAAGAGCAGCGCCGGCACCAGCAGGAGGTACCCCTTCTTCAATCGCGCCGGCACCGCCGGCAGCAGCAGCGCGCCGGCGATCAAGATCAGCGAAGGATGGAGCCAGAAGCTATTCATCGTAGTAATCTTCGCGCTGCATAATCCCGGCGTGCCCAAACCACTTCGACACGATGATAATCAGCACGCACCCGACGAAACCGAACACGGCCCAGAAGGCGGGAAAATGTTCCGCTTTGGTGTGCGCGTGCTCCTTGTCCACCACCCCAGGGATGGCATCGAGCGCAACCAGCACGGCCAGCGCGATGCCGGCAACCCAAACCACCGCCTTTAAACGGTTCCTCAGCCATTCAATGAGTTTGACGAGTTTCATTTAATCAGTTGGACAAAGCGCATGAAGAACCCGGGGCACATCCCAATCACAACCGAGATCACCGCGGTCACCGCCAAAGGAATCACCAGCAACGGGTGCGCCTCCCGGTAATGGTGATCCAGATCCGCCGGCGGCGTTTTGCCGAAAAATGCCTGGTAAACCACCGGCACGAAATAGGCCGCGTTCAGCAGCGTGCTGGCCAGCAGCACGGCGATGATGCCGATCGAGCCGGCGTCAAAAGCGCCGTTGAGCAAATACCATTTGGTGACGAATCCCGCCACGGGCGGCGCGCCGATCATGCTGAGCGAGGCCAGCGCGAAGGCGCCGAAGGTGAACGGCATCACCCGCCCCAGCCCGCTCATCTCCGAGATGTTCTTCTTGCGCGTCGCCACGTAGATCGCGCCCGCGCAGAAAAACAGCGTGATCTTGGAAAAGGCGTGGTTGGCGATGTGGACCAGCCCGCCCTCGATCCCGGCCGGTTTCAACAGCGCCACGCCCAGGATAATGTAGGAAAGCTGGCTGACGGTCGAATAGGCCAGCCGCAACTTCAAATTGTCCTTGCTCAACGCCACAATCGAGCCGGCCAGGATGGTGAACGACACAAAATAGGCCGTCGGCAGGCCCAGGTGCAGCGCGTTCATTTTGTCAACGCCAAACACGTAGAGCATGACGCGAACCGTCGAGAACACACCCACCTTGACCACCGCCACCGCATGGAGCAGCGCGCTGACCGGCGTCGGCGCCACCATCGCGCCCGGCAGCCAGTGGTGAAAGGGCATCACGCCGTTCTTGGCAAACCCGAGAATGCAGCAGACATACAGCGCCACCACCACGCCGTTGTGCAGGCCCGCCGGCAGGATTCCGGTGTAGATATTGGTCGCGAAATCCAGCGTGCCGGACTCCACGTAGATCAGGATCATCGCCGGCAGCACCAGCCCCTTGGCTGTCGCCGTCAGGTAGGTCAGATACTTCCTTCCCCCCTCATAGCCCTCCTCGTCCTGGTGATGGGCCACCAGCGGATAGGTGCAGATGCTGACGATCTCGTAAAACAAATAGAGCGTGAGCAGATTGTCCGAAAAGGCGACGCCGATGGCGCCGAACAACGCCAGCGCGAAGCAGGTGTTGAACCGCGTCTGCGCGTGCTCCTCCAGCCCCCGCATATAGCCCGCCGAGTAAAATACCGTGACCACCCAAAGAAACGAGGCCGAAACCGCGAAAACCATGGACAGCGCGTCGGCCCGCAACGACACGCTCAAGCCCGGCAACAACGGGAACACGGTAAAATGCAGCCTGTGCCCGGCGTAAATGGCCGGAACCAGCGACGCGGTGATGCCGAACATTGTCGCCGCGGCCAGGAACGAGCAGGTCTCCCGCACGTTCGGCCGTTTGCCGGCGGCCATCACCAGCCCGGCCCCGATCAGCGGCGCCAGGACCGCCAGCAAGAGTCGAATGTCTTCCGTCGGTGGCATGGGGTTATCCGTTCAGGCCGGCCAGATCCTTGGTGGCCACGGACCGGTAATTACGATAGACCGCGAGCATGACGCTCAGGGCGATGGCGACTTCCGCCGCCGCAAGACCCATGATGAACAGCACGAAGATCTGCCCGACCGCCGGGTCCTGCGCGGTGAACCGGTTAAACGCCATCAGGTTCAGCGAAGCCGCCGAAAAAATCAGCTCGCCCGAAATCAGCATCCCAATCAGCGTCCGGCGCCGCACCAGGCCATAAATGCCCAGGACCAGCAGGAACGCCCCCATGAACAGGTAAACCTCCAGCGTGTCATAAAGCGGGTCGGTCACGGCTTGGTCCTCCCCGCGCGCGCAATGGCCAGCGCGCCCACAATCGCCACGAGCAGCGCCAGTGAAATCAGCTCGAAGGCCATGCTGTAGGTCGTCAGCAGGTGAATGCCAATCGCCTGGATCGCCCCGCTCCCCTTCTTCGCCGGCTCGGCCCAGGCCGGGCGCAGGATCAGCCGCGACAGCGCCCAGAACAGCCCCGCTGCCATCACCAGCATGGCCCCTCCCCATTCCAGCGCCGACGCCCGCTTTTCCTCATTCGCCGGCTCATCCGGCTCGACCAGCATGACCGCAAACACAATCGTGACGCACACCGCGCCGATGTAAATCAGGATCTCCATCAGCGCCAAAAACGGGCTGTGCAGAAAATAGTAAAGCCCCGACAGGCCGAGGCAGCAGATGGCCAGGCCGCAGACGCTCCGAATCAACCTCGTGCTCCCGGCCGCGATCATGGCCCCGGCTGCGGTCGTGGCCAGCGCCAGCAAAAAAATCGCGTTGAGGATCAGGGTTGTGCTTGAAAAATCTTTCATGGCGCGTCCGCTTTCACAGGCTCCCTTTGAGGCGGCTCGGATTTCGGGGCGGCCGCCGCAGGCGGGGGCGTCTGCGTTGGCGCGGGCGCGGCCGGCCCTGTTTTGACAGGCTCGGCCGGCGCCGGCGCCTCGGGCGTCACTCCCGCCGCTTGCGCCTCGGCCTGCAATTTCGCGAACAAGTCCATGATAAACTCTTCCTTGCTCAACCCCGCCAGGTTGTAGTCGCGCGAAAACCGGATCGCTCCATCCCGGCACGCTTCCACGCAAGACCCGCACAGGCTGCACTTGGTGAAGTCCAGCTTGTACACCGTCACCGACTTCTTCTTCGCCCCGTCCAGCTTCGCGCCGTCCACCAGGATGCAGTCGCTCGGACACGCGCGCTCGCAGAGCTTGCAGGCAAAGCATTTCGGCTTGCCCGTCTCCGGGTCGCGCACCAGTTCGATGTGCCCCCGGAAACGCGGCGGGATGGGCAGCGTTTCATACGGATACTGCACGGTCACCGCCGGCTTGAAAAACTGGCCGAGGGTGATTCTCATGCCCGTGACCAGGCTGTTGAATCCAACGACGATCTCTTTGAAAGCGTTCTTCATACACTAGAAAATCTTCAGCATCGCGCTGGACAGGATCAGGGTGAACAGCGACACCGGAATGAGAATCTTCCACGACAAATTCAGCAGGCCGTAAAATTGCGTCCGGGGAAACGTCCACCGTATCCAGATCACGGAAAAAATCAGGAAATACATCTTGGCCAGAAACCAGAACAGCCCGGACCAAATCCCCACCGGGCTTTGCCAGCCGCCCAGGAACAGAACCGTCGCCACGCTGCACCCCAGCAAAATATTCGCGTACTCCGCCATGAAAAACACGCCGAACCCCATCCCCGAATACTCCGTGTAGGCCCCCGCCACCAATTCGCTCTCCGCCTCGGCCATGTCGAACGGAGAGCGATTGGTCTCCGCCAGCATGCATACGTAGAGAATCAGGAAGGTCACCGGCGCCAGCGGGTTCACGTCCCAGCGAAACAGGTTCCATCGCCAAAAGCCCCCCGCCTGCTGCCGCACGATCTCGTTCAGGTCCATCGAACCCGTCACCATGATCATGGTGATCACCACCAGCAGCGTCGGAATCTCATACGCCACGTTCTGCGACACCACCCGCGCCGCCGAAATGATGGCGTACTTGTTGCGCGACGACCAGCCGCCCAGCATGATCGCCATCACGTTGATGGATCCCAGCGCGAAAATCAGCAACAGCCCCACGTTGATGTCCCGCCCTACCAGCTTATCGCTGTAAGGAATCACCGCCAGGCCGATTAACGAGGGCACCATCACCACCAACGGCGCCGCCCGGAACAGCGTCGCATCCACCCCGTCCGGCACGATCAGTTGCTTGGACAGCAGCTTGATCGCATCCACAATCGGCTGGATCAGGCCGGCGTAGCCCACTTCCGTCGGGCCTGGCCGGCGCTGGAACCGGCCCGCCCCTTTGCGCTCCACCCACACCAGGTAGGCCGCGTTCAACCCGACAAAGGACATGATCACCAGCAGCGCCAGCACCAGCCGGAACGGCTCGGCGAGCAGCATGTGGAGCAGGTTTTTCATTCGGGGGCGTTATTATCGGTCTATGTCCGGGATGACCAAGTCCAAACTCCCCATCAGGGCCAGCGCGTCCGGCAGCAGCATCCCGCGGCTGGCCTCCTCGAACAGGCTTAAATTCGAGAGCGACGGACTCCGCAGCTTGACCCGGTAAGGAATCTCCTTGCCGTCGCTCACGATCCGCACCGCGAACCGGCCTCGCGCCGCTTCCACGGCGTAGCAGTAATCGCCGGCCGGCAGCTTGAGCACGCGCGGCACCTTCTCCGCCATCACCGGTCCGGCGGGCAATTTGTCCAGGCCCTGCTCGATGATCCGCAGGCTTTGCGCCATCTCCTCCATCCTCACCAGGTAGCGCGCCATCGAGTCGCCCTCGGGAAAAGCCGGGGCGATGAAATCCATTTCCGGATAGACCGAATACGGCTCGATCTTCCGCACGTCATAACCCACCCCGGAGCCTCGGATGACCGGGCCTGTGGCCCCGTACTTGCGGCACAACTCCGCCCGGATCGGCCCGATCCCGATCAATCGTTTGCGCAAGATGATGTTCTCCGTCACCAGTTCCCGGTACATCTTCAGCCGCGGCCGCATCTGCGCCACAAACTGGCGGGTTCCCTTGACGAACGTGTCATCCACATCGTTGTAGAGGCCGCCAATGCGGTAGTAGGAGTAAGTCAGGCGCGATCCGGTGATGCCCTCCAGCAAATCCAGTATCTTCTCCCGGTCGTCAAACGCATAGAGCAGCGGGGTGAACCCGCCCAAATCCAGCAGGAACGCCCCCCACCAGACCAGATGGCTCGAAATGCGGTTCAGCTCGGATGTGATGACCCGGATATACTCCGCCCGGGGCGGCACCGTGAGCTTGGCCGCGCGCTCAATCGCTCCCACGAAGGCGTGCGTGTAGGTCATCGCTGACAAATAATCAATGCGGCTGGTGTTGGGCAAAAATTGGGCGTAGGTGCGGTTCTCGCCCATCTTCTCCTGCATCCGGTGGATGTAGCCGCAGACCGGTTCCGCCCGCGCCACATACTCGCCGTCCATGGTCATCTTGACGCGCAAGACGCCGTGCGTTGCCGGATGCTGCGGGCCGAGGTTCAAGACAAACGTCTCTCTCCCGGTCCCGGCTGGGATGGCTTCCGCGGTGGTCACGCGACAAAATCCTTCCTCAACGGGTGGTAGGTGGCGTCTTCCGGCAGCAAAAACGGCGTCAGGTCCGGGTGCCCGGCGAAGCGGATTCCAAAGAAATCGTGCGTCTCGCGCTCGTGCCAGTTGGCGCCGGGATAAACGCCCGAGATGGTGGCGATTTCCGGGTTGTCCCGCGGGATGCGCGTTCGCACCGCCACGCGCAACGCTTCCTCCAGGCGAAAGAAATCGTAGATCACTTCCATCTGTCCTTCCGCCATCCAGTCCACCCCCGTGATCGTGTCCAGCACAAAACCCGCCCCGTCGAGCAAAGCCGCCGCCTCCACCACCTTGTCCGGCGCAATGACCGCCTCGAAGTGGCAGCCTTTTGCCGCGTAGTCCACCGGCTGAAACGGAATCGAGGGAGGGAGCTTGGCGTTCATTGCGGGGTCACCACCGGCCATCGGCGTTTGCCGGTCAGTTTTTCTTCCAGCTTCAACAACCCTTCGATCAGCGCCTCCGGCCGCGGCGGACAGCCCGGAATGTACACGTCCACCGGGAAAAGCTTGTCCACCCCTTCGATCACCGCGTATTGGCCTGGAAAGACGAACGGCCCGCCCGAAATGGCGCAGTTGCCCATCGCGATCACCCACTTCGGCTCCGCCATCTGGTCGTAAAGAGTCTTGACGGCCAGCGCCATTTTCTTGTTCACCGTTCCGGCCACAATCATCAAATCCGCCTGCCGCGGCGAGGGACGGAACACTTCGGCGCCAAACCGGGCCAGGTCGAACCGGGAAGCGCCCGCCGCCATCATCTCGATGGCGCAGCAGGCCAGCCCGAAGGTCAACGGCCACAGGGAGTTGGCCCGGCCCAACGCCAGCAGTTCGTCCAGCTTGGCGAACTTCACATAGGGCGAGCAGTCTTTCAGGATTTGGGCGTCGTTTTGCGGTTCCACTCGAATACTCCTTTGTTCCAGGCATAGACGATCACCAGCGAAAGCATCCCCACGAAAATCAGCATTTCGACAAAATCGCGGATGGGAAAGGCCCGGTTATAGACCACCGCCACGGGAATCAAAAACAGCACGTCCACCGCGAACGCCACAAACACAATCGCATACAGGTAGTAAACCGCGCTGTAGCGAATCCAGGCGTCGCCGATCGGTTCCATGCCGCACTCGATGTACTGGCCGGTCTTGTTGGCCACGTTGCGCGTCCCCCGCCGGGCCAGCAGCCGCGCCACAACAATCGGCCCCAGCGCAAAGACCAGCCCGGCCAACCCAAAGGCCACCACATAGATCAAATCACCTGTAAAACCATCATCCATCATACGCGTCTTAATGTGCCGCAACTGGGCCCCGGAGCTACACAAATGATGCCAAAACCTCAACATTTCTTGCTTTGCCACGGTCAATTCTCCATTAGCCGGGCGCGCGCGGCAGGCAACATTAGCTGTGCGCATCCAAAAACTGTCTCGCATAAGCAAATTAGATGTTATTCTTGCCTTTGCATGGGCAAAAACGGGGGAGTCGCGGCCCAAGCGCCCGGCCCGCAACCTCCCCTCATGCGTTCCATGCACGAACTGCCCCATTTGCGCAACCCCATTGATTTACGCGAGTCCGAGGACCCCATTGACCCCATTGATGCCCACAAGATAAGCCACATCCCAGGGTTGTCACCGGGCGGTTGAAAACCGGCCAGGGATGGGCACTTCAAAACCGGCCACTCCAAGATGCTTTGTTCATATCAGTTTTCTAGGTGCAAGTAAGGGCCCAAATCCTCGCCAAAGAAATTTCTATATTGGCACGGTTTTTGAACCTCCATGTTTCTCGCGGTCTTCGTGGAATGTTGCCATCGTTATGCGAGGATTTGGGAAGGGGTTTTTCAAATTTCTTCACATCAGCTGGCTCCGGCGACTTGTTAGGCCGACTTTCTTTTTTCTAAACCAATCATTCGTTTCTGGAACAAAAAGCATAAATGCGGCAGCCAACCAGAGGGCCAACTGCACCGCCAATAAAACGCCACCAATGATGCTCAACCCTGTCAAAAATCGAAGATGGACAACAAGCGTCACCAACCAGATGACGACGCAGCCTGCATATATCCATCTGGCCCAATTTTTGCGCCTGTAAATCATAAATACCAAAAACAAAACGATGAGGAATCCGAATATGTAGTAGGCAAATCCGTTCGTCTTGAAATCAGCATTCAGGAGCCTCTGAACCAGCGAAATCGCAAATGAAACAGCTAAACAACATATCGCCATCTTCACCGAATTTGGGCGTGATGAATTCATAAATTTGCTCGTCGGCTTAACTATTAATATACGCACAGCGGTTCGTATATTGGAACCAGTCTCCGACCGAAATCGAAGGTCGTAAGTTATTCATAGTCAAGCGGCCTTCGTTTAATATGCAACCGCCTGTTCGTTTATTGAAACACAATAATCCGGTCCCTCCTGGCGGCACTACGCGGTCAATTTGAGCGATTCGCGGCGGAAATCGAGCGTTGTCCATAATCTGTCAGCAGCAAAGTAAAATGGAACAGCCGTCAAACCAGAATGGCGCTCAGATAAGTCGTAAATCATTGATTAACATTATGTTATGCGGATGCTCTGAATATGCCGCCCCGCTGGGGCTTTGGATTTCTGGTCCCCTGGGTTCTACAGATATACCGCGCCTACGGCGCTGGGCCGCCCCAAGCCTGCCACCGATTTTGGCGCGCAGCGCCCTAGGCGCGGCCTCTTTGTAGAAGCACAGCGAAAACGATGATTTAGCTCCGATAGGAGCGACATATTCCGGGTGCTGCGCCACCACACCATTCATAATATCCTTAAAACAAATGGGTGACAATTGGCATTCCTTATTTAAGCGCCATTCCCGTCAAACCATACCTTTGCCCAATCATCAGCGGAATTCCCTTTTCCCTGTCTTCCACGCCCAAGCGCTTCAGGGGAAATGGGCAAAAGTATGGTTTGACCCTCAACTGGGGCGATCCAGACGGCCGCGCTCCCGAAGAAGTCGCGGACGATTGGGGATTTCGTGCTCCGCGAAGATTTGCATTGCGGATATTCATAATCACATCTAAACATGGCGCTGCTCAAATTAAGACGCCATAATATTCATGAAACTTAATCAATGCACATTAGGCTTGGCCGCCCTGGGGTTGGCCGGCCTTTCCCTGGGAGTGCGGGCACAAATCACGAATGCCCCCGCCCCCATCCCTCTGAACACGGCGCTGTCGGCCACCTCCATCAGTGGATACGTGGACACGTCGGCGGTGTGGGCTCCTGGAACCGGCAACGGAAACCCCGCGCCGGTGGCGTTCAATGGACCGGTCAAACAGGATGGGTTTAACCTGGACTCGGCCGATGTAAAAATCGCCCGGCTCCCGGACGCGGGCGACTGGGGCGCCGGTTATTTGTTTGAAGCACAATACGGCCCGGATGCCATTAATCCATTTCCTGGAACACCCATTCGGCAAGCCTATGTGGAACTGAAGGTCCCGATCGGCAAGGGTTTGGATGTGGAAGTGGGCCAATGGGACAACATCCTCGGTTATGAAGCCAACGACGATTACAAGAACCCGAACTGGTCCCGTTCTTATGGTTATTCGATGGAGCCGCTGACCCACACCGGTATTTTGGCCGCCTACAAATTCAGCGATGCTTTTGGCGTCCAATTCGGCGTGGCCGACACATTGACCAGCGGCGGGAACATCACCTCCGGCTCTGTCCCAGGCGGGACGGAGAGCAAGAAAGCCATTGTCAGTTTGCTCTCACTGACGGCTCCGGACAGTTGGGGCTGGCTGAAAGGCTCCTGCTTTTATGTTGGCTTCGATGACGGCCCGGGGCTGGTCGCGTCCGACCGGCAGCACCTGTATCTCGGCACAACTTTGAACACATCCGTCAAAGGGCTGACCTTCGGCGCTGCCTGGGATTCCGTCTGGAACAATGATATTGCCACGGCTGTTACTCCTGAGATTGCCCACGGCGTTGAAGGCGGCTACGCCTCGGCCGTAGCCGGTTACGTCAACTATGCGCTGACCGACAAAGCGTCTCTCAATGGCCGCGTCGAATATGCCCATGGCGGAGTCACCGCTCCGGGCGACCAGGAGTTTCTGGCTTTCACCGGCACTTTTCAGTATCAGTGGTGGGACAATGTGGTCAACCGTTTGGAAGTTCGTTGGGATCATAGCGGACGCGGGGATCAATTCGGCGGCCCCATTACAGCGCCCCCAACCGTTCCGACCGGGAAAAACCAAGTTCTCCTGGCGGCCAACGTCATTTACAAGTTCTAATTCTGATTTGTGTCTCTTTATTTAGACGCGGCTGTAGAACAGAATCCCGGCTCCTTATTTAGCGGAGCGGAGTTAAAAATCGGATCGGTTTTTGACTTCGGCGAGCCGTTTTGGCCGCGGCTTTCGCTAATGAGGTCGCGGTTGGCCCGGCTGGCGGGGTTGGGCGCCACGTATAAATCCCGCTTCGCCTTGGGCGCGCCATTTTGGGAACGCATCCGGGCAAGAAGGTCCGAATTATCTCCCGGCGCACTCTGGGACAGGCGCTGCATCGGCTGGTCGTGCTTTGGGTCGGCCAGCGCGACACAGGCCGAATTTGAACCAACCACCACTGCGGCCAGGAACGTCAGATATTTCAGGTCTATACGCATACTAAGTTCTTCGACAACTGCGATTCTGCATCGCCTCGACCATCAACTTAGGCCACGGTTGGTTTCTTGCAAAATTAAAACCGCATTAAAAACCGCAGCCCCAAATGCTAATTCTTTCCCATAAACTCACGCTGCCATCTACAGCGTGGGCCAAGCCCAGTGAGTTCTCCGCAATATCTGTGCCACCATTGCGTTAAAGTCATAAGCCATTCTGCAAGAATAACTTAAGTCTGATTCGCCAGCGGAGCCTTGCAAGAAATTGTTGGTCTTTTTTGACCATGTTGGATATTACCCTTCAAAGAATTGGAGTCTCCCCGATCCTGTTGGCCATAATGCAAGCCAGCATGGGGCTGATGTTCCCGCCGGTCGCGCGAGCCGCGCAAATCCAGAAAACTCGAAACCTTTCATTTGGAATTGCCGGGTCAGCGTGGCGCATCCCGCAGTGGCGTATTGGCCTGGTAAAGTTGGATTTCCTTTTGCAACGCCGCGGACAGCGCGTCATTCTTTTGCTGCGCCGCCAATTCCAGGGCGCGGCGGGCTGTGGCCGCCGCCAGTCCATAATTGCCTTCTTCCGCATAAGCCGCCGCCAGGATGCGCAGATTCACCGGATTGCCGCCCCCGCTCCGCTGGCTGGCCTGCGCGGCCAGCGCCACGGCTTTGGCGCCGTTGCGGAGCGCGGCGTCGGGGGTTGTCGCCAGCAACCACGCCAATTGGTTTTGGACCGAGAGTTGGCCGGGCTTGATTTCCAGCGACTTTTGCCAGGCGTCCAGGGCCTCCCTGGTTTGGCCCTTCCTGAGAAGAGCGGCGCCCAGGTTGCTGAGGGCCTCGGCAAAATCCGGCTTGATTTCCACGGCCTGCCGGTATTGCGCGATGGCTTCCTCCAACTGTCCCTCCATGAACAGGGCATCGCCCAGGTTGAGGCGGGCCTCCGCGTAATCCGGCTGGATCTCCAGAGTCTTTCGGAATTGCGCGATAGCTTCGTCCTGATTTCCCTTCGCGTATAGAGCATTGCCCAGGTTGAGGCGGGCCTCCGCGTAATCCGGCTTGTCCTCCAGGGCTTTTCGGAATTGCGCGATGGCTTCCTCCCGGTCTCCCTTCACGACAAGAACAATCCCCAGGTCGTTGCGGGCCTCCGCATCCTCCGGCTTGATTTCCAGGGCTTTTCGAAATTGCGCGCCGGCCCCCTCCCAATCTCCCTTCGCGGAAAGAGCATTGCCCAGGTTGATGCGCGCCACGCTGTTGCCCGGATTGCAATCCAGGGCGCGGTTCCACAGCGTTTCGCTGTCGCGCCAATAGGAAGTCTGGATGCGGGCGCAGACCATCAATGCGCCCGCCACCGCGATCATCAAACCCCCCAACACCAGCCGCCGGTGTTTCCATCCCGCGCTCCAATCCGCCACGGCCCAAGTCAGCAGGATATACAAACCGATTTGTGGCAGGCTGGTGTTGCGGTCCGCGTGCGCGAAATCGCCCGCGCCCACAATGCCGATCACCGGAACGAGCATTCCCAAATACCAAAACCAGCCCGTCAAAAGCCAGGGGCGCTTTCGCCAACACGCCAAAACCCCTCCGCAAATGGCCGCCAGCAGGAGGAACGCCAGGGCGACTTCCCAAAAGGGCGCGCCCTTCTCCGGAAAGGGATAAAAAACCGCCAGTCCGGTCGGCCACACCATCTGGCGCAGATACACGACGCAGGAAATCAAGGCATTGCCCAACCGCGCAGCCACGGAAACCGGGGCGCCAACCAGGACCACCTTCCTCACCACAAGACAAGTCACCACGCACATCACTGCCGCCAGCGCCAACAGGGGAATCTTCTCCAGGATCAAACGGCGGGGAATCCCCCAATAGCCTGGTTGCCGCGCCACCGGCGACGCTGCGCCGGCTGGCGTCCCCAGGGCGAACCGCTGGAGAGGCCAAAAATCCAGCAGCAACAGCACAAACGGCAATGTCACCGCCACCGGTTTGCAGAGCAGGCCCAACGCGAAGAAAACGGCCACCAGCAGATAGCGCCCCGGCGAGTTTGGGTTGCGGACATAGCGCAGATATGCCCCCACCGTGAGCAGGAAGAAGAAAGTGGCGAGCACGTCCTTGCGCTCCGCCACCCACGCCACCGACTCCGCCCGCAGCGGGTGGATGGCAAACACCGCCGCCACGAACGCGCTGCGCCAAAGAGCGCCGGTCATCTGCCGCAAAAGGAGAAACAGCAGGACGGCGGAAGCCGTGTGAATTAGAACATTGGTCAGATGATAGCCGCCGGCATGAAGCCCGTGGAGCTGGTAATCCAGCCTCAATGAAATCATGGTCAGCGGGTGGTAGAGAAAGCACTCCGCATGAGCAAAGGCCCGGGCGACGCCCTCCAGGCTCCACCCGCCGGCCAGCCTGGGGTTCTCGTAAACATAGAAGCCATCGTCATAATTGACGAAACCGAACCCCGCCGTCTGTCCAAATACGGCCAGAGCGGCCAGCGCCAGAAAAACGCAAACGCACCCCGCCCGCAAAATTTGCGGATTTCTTGCTTCCCGCGTGGTTTGTGCGTTGGCCGGTTTCAAAATTCAGCCTTCAAGTTTCAAAGTGCCGGCTCACTGCGGCGCATCCCGCAGCGGCGAGTTCGCCTCGTAGAGCTTTATTTCCTCTTGCAAGGCGGCGGCCAGCGCGTCCTGCTTTTGCTCCACCGCCAACTCCAGGCCGCGCCGGGCCGTGGCCGCCGCCAACGCGTAACTGCCTTGCTCCGCATAGGCCGCCGCCAGGGTGTGCAGAATTGCCGGATTGCCGCCTCCGCTCAACTGGTTGGCCCGGGTGGCCAGCGCCACCGCCTTTGCGCCATTGCGGAGGGAGGGGGAGAACGTTGTTGCCAACAACAACGCCAGGTTGTTCTGGACGGAAATCTGGTCGGGATTGATCTCCAGGGACTGTTGCAAGGAGTCCATGGCTTGCTTGATTTCTCCTTTCTTGACGTAAGCCATGGCGAGGCTGGCGCAAGCGTCCGCCGGGCGAAAGTCGAATTTGATCGCCTGCCGATAGCACACAATGGCGGCCTGCCAATTCGATTTTTGCAGAAACTCGCCGCCGAGGTTGAACCATCCCGCCAAGGCGTCCGCACCCGGGCTGGCGGCTTTTTCCAGGCAGGCCATGGCCCCGTCAATATCTCCTTTGCGGAGAAGGGCCTGGCCCAGGCTGTTTTGCCCGGCCGCGTTATCGGCATTGGATTCCACGATCCCGCGGTAACGCGCGATGGCTTCATCCAGTTTGCCTTGCTTGAGAAAAACATTGGCCAGGTTGATCTGGGCGCTGGTGTAACCGGGCCGGATTTTCAGGGCTTTTTCGTATTGCGCGATGGCGGCCTCATCCGCGCCCTTCATGGCCAGGGCATTGCCCAGGTTATTGATGGCTTGCACATAATCAGGGGCGATTTCCAAACTCTTTCGGAATTGCGCAATGGCTTCATCCAGCTTGCCCTGCTTGACAAGCAAATTGCCCGCGTTGTTCAGGACCATGTAATTGCCGGAGCCGCAGGCCTGCGCGCGCGTCCACAGGGATTGGCTGTCTTTCCAATACGAGGCCTGGATGCGGGCGCAGACCGCCAATGCGCCAATCACCGCCATCATCAAACCCCCCAAGGCCGCCCGCCGATGTCTCCACCCCGCGCTCCAATCCGCCACCCCCCAGGTCACAGCCATCGCCAAACCGATTCCCGGCAGATAGGTGTAGCGGTCGGCATGGGCGGCATCGGCGGATATTTGAATGATCCCAATCACCGGAAACAACATGCCCAGATACCAGAGCCAGCCGGTCAAAAGCCACGGACGCTTCTTCCGCCACGCCATCACAGCCGCGGAGATCGCAACCAGCAGCACAAACGCCAGGCAGACCTTCCACACTGCCTGGCCGTGCGGCGGGTTGCCATAGGGGGTGGCTAAACCCGCCGGGAATATCATTTGCCCAAGATAGACCGCATAGGAAACCACGGCGTTGCCAGCGCGTTCCGGCAGTGGAATCCGCTGCGCGTTCATCACCACCAATCCGGGCGCCAGCGCTGCCGCCACGCACGCCCCCGCCGAGAGGGCAAACAGCGGCATCTTTTCCCGGACCAGCCGGAGGAACTCCCGCCCGTTGTGCAAACGTCCCAGCGGCCAATAATCCAGCAGCAGCAGCACAAACGGCAGCGTCGCCACCATGCTCTTGGCCAGCAGGCCCAGCCCAAACAACAGAAACACCGCCACTGGCCCGGCACGGGACGGCTGGCGCGCCTGCCGGACATAAGCCCCCAGGGCCAGCATGAAAAACAACCCGCTCAACACGTCCTTGCGCTCGGATACCCAAGCCACCGATTCCGCCCGCAAGGGATGAACGGCGAACAGCGCCGCCACAAACGCGCTCCGCCACAGGCTGCCCGTCATTTGCCGCAGCACCAAGAACAGCAGCACCGCCGTCCCCGCGTGCAGCAGGACATTGACCAGATGATGTCCACCCGCGCGCAGCCCGAAGACTTGGCAGTCCAGCATGTGGGAAAGAGTGGTCAGAGGAACCCAGTTGGAGACCTGGGCGTGAGTAAAGGCCCAGCCAACCGCCTGCGCGGACAAACCCTGCTGGACCACCTGGTTGGTGGACACATTCTCGCGGTCATCGTAATCCACGAACTCAAAACGCCCCGTTTGCCCAAAGACGGCCAGAACCGCCAGCGCCAGAAAAACGCAAACGCACACCGGCTGCCATCCGGGCGCTTTGCCGGCCGGCCTGTTGACTTGTAACTCTGCCGCTTTCAAAATGGAGCTTTCCCAACCACGGGCAATGCGTCGGTGACCGAGGGAAAAAAGGTAGGGCAGGCAGTCCTCTGCCCGCCGCGGCGCGCACGGAGTGCGCGCCCTACCGCCCAAGACCGACGCATTACAACCACGGATTCAATTCCGTTGACATCCGCCGTCGCGCTTCCCGGCGCTATAGCGGACAACGCGGCGGACAAAACGCGAGCCAGCATGGCGGAATTTTGGGCGAACGCAGCCACAAGGGCAATCCACTTCTTGCGCACGTCGTGCGCACCCAAATCATGGGCGACTTCTTCGGGAGCGCGGTCGTCTCGACCGCCGCCGCCGGCGTCCCGCCGACGGCCTCTTCCGTCAGAAACTGACCCACCCATTCGGTGAGTCCGCAAGAATGTCGCCAAGGATTGGGGGAGCTCATCCAAATTCAGGGTGTTGCGTGATGTGTTCATTCCAAATGGCATGGAAATAATATCTTGATTAGCCTTGATCAGCCTTGATCGCCTCCTCCGCCCTGGCGGGAGGCGCCACATCGGACAGGCCCGATTCGAGCCGCGCACTCGACGCGGCAACCTCTGCCCCGGCGGGCGATGCGGTGGCGGACAGGCCGCAATCCGGGGCCAATGGCGCTGGATCCAACGGGGCCGCGGGCGCTGGAGCCGGGTGGATTTTATCGTCCGGCGGGGCAGATTCGGTCCG
>JBEKIA010000041.1:0-22560 GCA_050011995.1 Verrucomicrobiota bacterium | reverse complement strand
CGGTGTGGTGGGAACGGTTTCATCAAGGCACGCAGGGGGCGGTTTTTTCCATTGGGCCGGTGGAGCGGGTGCTGATTGCCAGCCGGGCGCTCTGGTTTTACGCGGGCAAACTGGTCTGGCCGACGGATTTGACGTTCAGTTATCCGCGCTGGACGATATCGGCGTCGGAAGCGTCGGCTTACGTTTGGCTGCTGGCGACGGCGGCCTTGGGGGTGGTGATTTGGCGCGGGCGGCGGCGGCTGGGGCGGGGCGTGGAAGTGGCGGCGGTGTTTTTTGTGGCGACATTGAGTCCTGTGCTGGGCTTCGTTATGCTGTACACTTTTCTCTACACCTTTGTGGCGGATCATTACCAATATCTGGCGTGTCTGGGACCGCTGGCGCTGGCGGCGGCAGGAATGGAGGGAGGATTCGGCTGGGCGGCGCGGCGAACCCCGCTGTTGAAGCCAGTGTGTTGCGCGGCGTTGCTGGCGATCCTCGGCGGGCTGGCGTGGTTCCAATGCAGGCAGTATGCCGGCGCTGAAACGCTCTGGCGCGCGACGCTGGCAAAGAACTCAGGCTCCTGGATGGCCCACAATGAACTGGGGCTGATTCGGCTGGGCCAGGGAAAGCTGGACGAAGCCGACGACGAGTTCAAAATCGCCCTGGCGCTCCATCCTGACGACGAAAAGTCCTACAACAATCTGGGCACGGTGTTGAGCCGGAGGGGAGAGGTCGCGCAAGCCATCGCCTATTTCCGCAAGAGTCTGGACCTCCAGCCTGCGGATGCCAAAGCCCACGACAATCTTGGCGTCGCGCTGTTCCAGCAGGGACAGGTGGTGGAAGCCATCGCGCATTTTCGAAAGGCCCTGGACCTCGAACCCGATTTGGCGAACGCCCACGACAATCTCGGCATTGCGCTGCTCCAGCAGGGAGAGGCCGGGGAAGCCGTCGCCCAATTCCGAAAGGCCCTGGACCTGCGGCCCGACTTGGCGAAGGCCCGTGAAAACTTGGGCGTTGCGCTCCTCCGAAAAGGAGATGTTGACGGGGCCATGGCCTGCTTTGAAAAAACCACCGTCCTGCCTGCCGATCCGGCGCAAAGATGGCTTGCCCTTGGAAAGCAGTTTCTCAAAGAGGGGCGTTGGATTGAAGCCATTGCGTGTTACCGGCAAGCGCTATCCATCAACCCCCGCTTTGCCGAGGCCTGGGCCGGGCTTGGGATGGCCTGCTTCAACAACGGACAAATCAAGGAGGCCGGGGAATTCTGGCAAAAGGCCCTGACTGAGGCTCAAGCGCAAAAGGACGACAAGCTGGCCGGCGCTCTGCAAGAGCAACTCAAACTCTACGAGGCGCGCCTCCAGACGCATCAGACCCAATAGCGTGAATGACCCCGCCGCAGAGGACACAAGGGCCAAGTCGTCTCGCTTTGAATCGCGCCCACAATCAAGACGCACCGGTTACCCGCGTCAGCGGGCTTCCAAGTTGGAAACGGCGGGGGGGCTGAGGTTGCCGACACGGGTGACTGCGGTGACCGCAACGGCCTGCGGCAAAGCAGCGACGCCGCCGGCGAGAAAGAGCCGGCTGGTTTGAGCGGCCGGCAGAATCTCCGCCCGCCAGGCATCGCCGACTTTTTCCTGCAAAAACCACTGCCAGACCGGCTCCCCTCCGGCGGGTTGCCAGGCGACGGAGATTTCCCGCCCTGTTTTGCGGACGGCCAGCAAGGGTTTGCCGGCGGGGAGGCCGCCCAGCCAGGGAGAAGCGGGAACCAGCGCCGGAGCGGGAAAGCTCCGGGCCAGGGCCGCGGCGACGCCGCCGGCGCCGCGCATGACGAAGGCGGCGCGCCAAAGGACAGCGCCGGACGCGCCCGGCTGGCGGCGTGTCAATTCGATTTCCTTGGCGGTTTCCGCCGCCGGGTTTCCCTGGAAGCCAGGCCATTCATCGGTCTGCATGCCGGGCCACAGATGGCGATGGCGCGGGTTTTGCTCGCTCCACCATTGCAAGAGGGCGGAAAAGCTGTGTTCTTTCTCCCCGGTCGGCCAGTACAGTTGCGGCGACAAATAATCCACCCATCCATTGGCCAGCCAGGCCTGGGAATCGGCAAAAAGCGCGTCGTAGGAATCCAGCCCGGCCGTGACCCCGGCGGGATGGCCGGGCCGCCAGATGCCAAAGGGGCTGATGCCAAATTTAACCCAGGGCTTTTCCTTTTTGACGGACGCATAAACCAGTTGGACAAAAATGTTAATGTTGTCGCGGCGCCAATCGCCCCGCGAAAGTCTTCCCCCGGCCCTCTGGTATCGCTGCCACTGCGCGTCGTCCGGAAAATCCGCCGGCTTGTAGCCCTTGACGGGATAGGGATAGAAGTAGTCGTCCAGGTGGACGCCATCAATGTCATACCGATGGACCACATCCATAATCACGCCCAGGGAATAGCCCCGCGAGCGGGGGTCGGACGGGTCCAGCATCAGTACATCGCCGGCGGCGCGGACCAGTTCCGGATGGGTGTTGGTGACGAAATTCCTGGCGGCGGGGGTTTTGTCGTCGCGGGAACGGACGCGGAACGGATTAAACCAGGCGTGGAGTTCCAGGCCGCGCTGGTGGCATTCGGCGACGGCGAAGGCCAGCGGATCATAATAGGGCTTGGGCGCGAGGCCCATTTTGCCGGTGAGAAATGCGGACCACGGCTCGATTTTGGAATCGTAAAGCGCATCGCAGCAGGGGCGGACCTGGAGGAGGATGGCGTTCAAATGCAGCAGGACGGCGCGGTCGAGGATGGCGGTCAGTTCGGCTTTTTGTTGGGTGGCGTCCAGGCCGGGGCGGGAGGGCCAATCAAGATTCAGGTAGGTCGCCACCCAGAGGCCGCGAAATTCCCGGTCGGGCGCGGGCGGCGCGCCTGCCCGGGCTGCGCGCAAGGACGACTCGGGGGATTGCGGCATGGGGGTGGGGGCGCGCGAAGACGAGTTGGCGCAACCCGCGAAGAGCAGGAGAGTCAACCGCACAACCTGGCGCATCCTTGTCGTCATCAATGGCTGCAGACAAACCAATACCGCAGCCACAGGCGTTTTGAAAGCAAAAGATGGTTCGGCACGGGATTTTGCAGTCCTTCCCTCCGCCATCCACCGGGAACGATGCGGGAGCCGAAGGCGCGATAAAGAAAATTGTGAGACAGACCTCTGGCCCAAGCTTGCAATTGCGGATGGATTTTGCAGATTTAAGGGAGATGGAAAGCCCAACCGATAAGAGTTCGCCCATCCCGCCCGAGTGGCTGGCGGAATTTGAGGCGGCGGCGCGCCGCCCGCTGGAAACGCGCCTCCGTTACGCTTTCATTCACACCTACAAACCGGTCTTGGACGACGAGCCGTTTCGGGCCTTTGCCACCATGGAAGAGTATCGCCGCTGGTGTGAAACCAATCTGCCGGACTGGCTGGGTTATGGCCGCGTTTGATTACCGTCAGGCCAGGGAAATCCGCGACGTTTTCGGCTCGTTCCATGTTCGCTATCTTTTTCTCGGCAAGTCCGGGGCGATTCTCCTGGGCTATCCGGACACCACGCAGGACGCGGATCTTTTCGTGGAGCGCTCGCCCCAAAATGGTCAAGCGCTGGTGCGGGCCTTGCGCCAGTTGGGTTTCGCGCTGACGGAGACGCAGGCGGGGGAAATCAACCGGGGGAAGGATTTCGTGCAATTGAAGAACGGCCCTTTTGATCTGGACCTCGTATTTGCGCCGGACGGGATTGAGCGATTTGAGGACGCTTGGAGCCGCCGGGTGGAGGTCGAAGGGTATCCCGTCTGCCACATTGACGACATAAT
Organism: Verrucomicrobiota bacterium; assembly: GCA_050011995.1. Lineage (GTDB taxonomy): Bacteria > Verrucomicrobiota > Verrucomicrobiia > Limisphaerales > Palsa-1400 > JBEKOF01. Next base: position 18,779 of record JBEKIA010000041.1, on the reverse strand, counting down.
TGCGAGCAAGGCGGCCACGAACCGGCAAAAGGACCGCGAATCGCTTCCCCGGCTGCGCTCGTTTCGCGAATACTGGCTCAAACACCACCCTGGAAGCTGACCAAACGCCGGAAGCAACTTTGGGCTTTGAACCGATCCGCCGGGCAGCTATACTCCGGCGCACATTAGGAGCAGAGCCATGACGCAAAAGACACGCATGTCCGTCAATACGAGCAATATCCTCTCCGTCATCATGGGGGGCGGGCAGGGCCGGCGGCTCTTTCCGCTGACGCGGGACCGCAGCAAACCGGCGGTGCCGCTGGCGGGCAAATACCGCCTGGTGGACATTCCCATTTCCAATTGCATCAATTCGGGCCTGAAACGGATTTATTTGCTGACCCAGTTCAATTCCGCATCCCTTCACCGCCATATTTCGCAATCGTATAAATTCGACCATTTTTCGGGCGGATTTGTGGAGATTCTGGCGGCGGAACAAACATTCACCAACACCTCCTGGTACCAGGGCACGGCCGACGCCGTGCGGAAAAACCTGCTGCATTTCCTGACGCATGACTTCGAGCACTTGCTGATTCTCTGCGGGGACCAGCTTTACCGGATGGATTTTCGCGAGTTGATCATCCAGCACGTTGAGCACGGCGCGGACCTGACGGTGGCCACCATTACGGTGGGGCGGGCGCAGGCGCAGTCGCTGGGCATCATGGAGCTGGGACCGGACCACCGCATCACCCGTTTCGTGGAGAAGCCCCGGGAGCAGGCCCTCCTGGATTCCCTGCGGGTTGACCCGGCCCGCTATGCCGCCCTGGGCATCCAAGGCGAGCAGGAATTCTTCCTGGCCTCGATGGGGATTTACCTTTTCAAGCGGGAGGTGATCCTGAAACTGCTGGACAACGCGCTGGCCGATTTTGGCAAGCACATCATCCCGAACGCCATTGACAGCCATCGCGCGCATGGCTATGTCTTCCAGGGTTACTGGGAGGACATCGGGACCATCCGCTCGTTTTTCGAGGCTAATATAGACTTGACAGCAGACCTGCCGCGCTTCAACTTCTTTGACATGAGCGCGCCGATCTTCACCCGCCCGCGTTTTCTCCCCGCCTCCAAGATCAACGGCGCGGAGATCAGCCACGCCAGCATCTCCGACGGCTGCATCATTGACCGCTGCAAAGTCAGCCAAAGCATCGTGGGCATCCGCAGCCGGATCGAGGAGGGCTGCGAGGTCAACCGCACCATCCTGCTGGGCTGCGATTTCTACGAGTCGGAGACCTCCATCCGGCAGTACGAGGCGCGCGGACTGCCGCGGGTCGGCGTGGGGAAAAACACCCGGATCGAGAATGCGATTGTGGATAAGAACGCGCGCATCGGGGAGAACTGCCGGATTTCCCCGGCGGGCAAGCCGGAAAGCGTGGACCATCCCCTTTACTACGTGCGCGACGGCATCGTCATCATCCCCAAGGGCGGCCTCATCCCGCACGGCACGGTGATTTGACCGGCCCGGGCAGTAGCGGACGGGCGACAACGCACCCAGGACGGGCGCATTTCACTTTTTTGGGTTTTCTTTCTTAATCTTAATCTTGCTCCTAATCTTTGCGCAGGAGGGAGATGAGATTAAGATTAAGAGCAAGATGAAGAGGGGAACCCGAAAATGTGAAACGAACCACCCATAACGCAGGCCTTATGTGGAGATTTACTTTCCCGCCGGGCGCTGTTACAACGGGCAGGTGCTGACTGATGCGCTCATTTGGAAATCCCTGAAAAGGGCCGGACCACTGACTTTGATCGCCGGGCCGTGCGTCATCGAAAACGAACGGCTCTGCTTCCAGGTGGCATCGTCCCTGCGCGCCACCTGCCGGAAATTGAACATCAATTATATTTTCAAGGCGAGCTACGACAAGGCCAACCGTTCCTCCGCCGCCACCTTCCGCGGCCCGGGGCTGGAGGCCGGCCTGGCCATCCTGGCCCGCATCCGCCGCCGCCTGGCGGTGCCCGTGCTGACCGACGTTCATGCCGTCGAGCAGGTCCGGGCCGCCGCCGCCGTGGCGGACATCCTGCAGATCCCCGCCTTCCTCTGCCGCCAGACCGATCTCATCGCCGCCGCGGTGGCGACCGGCAAAATTGTTAATCTAAAAAAGGGCCAGTTCCTGTCCCCGGCGGAAATGGGCCAGGTGGCGCGGAAAGCCGCCGCGGCCGGCGGAAAAAAACTCCTCCTCACCGAGCGCGGCACCACCTTCGGTTACAACAACCTGGTGGTGGACATGCGCTCCATTCCCATCCTGCGCGCCTTTGGTTATCCGGTCATTTTCGACGCCACCCACTCCGTGCAACTGCCCGGGGCGGGCGGGGACCGCTCGGGCGGCCAGCGCGAATTTGCGCCCGTGCTGGCGCGGTGCGCCGTGGCGGCCGGGGCGGACGGAGTTTTTATCGAAACCCATCCGGACCCCGACCGCGCCCTGAGCGACGGCCCGAACATGATTCCGCTGGCGCAGATGTCCAAACTTTTGGCCGGGCTGCTGAAAATCCGGGCCGCGATCTCGTGACCCTTGCCAATATGTGGACGACCCGGAAATTGTTCATGGCGCTGGTGATCGGTTGCGCCTTATGGCTGGCGCGCGCCTGGGCGCAGACGCGGGCGCTCCCGGCGGCCAAACCGGGCGGCAATGTCCATCTTCCCTATTCCCGGCCCACTCCGAACGGCCGGGTGCTGGCCGCCAACATCGACGGTAGCAACATGGTCTATCTGCCCGACGGCGCGGCGCAGGTCAAGGGCTTTAAGATGACCGGCGTGCGGGACGGCCAGCCCAGCAATGTGACATTCACTGCCCTGGCGCCGGAATGCCGGATGGATGACAAACGGAAAACTGTCAGCGATCCGGGTCCAATCCAGATTTTCACGCCCGGCACCAATCTGTTCGCGCAGTGCGTCGGATTCTTTTTCGCGGAATCCAACCAGGTGCTCCTCCTCTCCAACGAAGTCGAGACCCGCGTGGTCCGGTCCATGCTCCACTCCTCGCCCCTTTTCGCGCCCGCGACCAACGCGTCCCCGGACGCCGGCCAGATTGTGAAAATCCTTTCCGAACGCGGCCAGTTCGATTTCCGCTCCAACCTGGCGGATTACGCGGGCCACGTCCAGATCCTGGACCCGCACTATCAACTGGATGCGCCCCTCCTCACCATCCAACTGGCCAGCAACCAGACCGTGGAAACGATGTTCGCCCGGCAAGGTGTCACGCTCACCCTGCCCGGCAAAGGCGTCGCCACCGGCGCCACCGCGCATTACTTCGCCACCAATGAAAACCCGCTGTTGGAACTGGCCGGCGATGCCGGCGCCGAGGCCCATTGGCAAAATGGGGAACAGGAGGCCAGGGCCGCAAGGTTCACCTACGACCCGAACCGGCATTTGTTGACCGGGGCCGATCCAGTGCGCGTCCGCTGGCCCAACCCGCCCGCCGCCGCCGCCGCCCCGCCCGCGTTCCTGGAACTCTTCGCCGGCGTTGCCGCCCTGCAAATGACCCCGGATGGCGCGGAAGTGGAGGGCATGACCGCCGCCGGAAATGTCATCCTCGCCAACCAGGCCGATCAAAGTTCCGCCCTGGCCGGGAACGCCGCCTACGACCGGCCCCATGATTTGTTCACCTTGACAGAAGATCCGGTGTGGTGGAACGACCGGATGGAAGTTCGCGGCGACACGCTTTCCATGTCGTCGGGCCGCAGAGTTTATCACGCCCAGGGCCATGCGCGGCTCCGGCTTCGCGTCTCCGGCGCCGCCGGCAGTCCGGCCGGCTCAACCAATCAGTGGCTGTATGTTTCCGCCGACGACCTGGTTTCCCAACCCGTCAATTCCGGGACCAATCTCGTCACCTTTCGCGGAGATGTCCGCGCCCGGCTGCTGGATGGCGAACAACTCCAGGACACCTTGGCCGCCAAAGTTCTCCTGGTTTACCTGTCCTCCGGCGGCCAGGGCCCCGGCAATCAGGTCGTCCTGGTGGTGGCGCGCGAGAACGTCCGCGCGGAAACCGTCCCGGACGCCGCCGGCGTCACCAAAACGATTTCGTGCGGCGCGCTCACCGCGCACCGCTCCGCGGCGACCGGGCTTTGGCAGAGCATCGTGGCGGAGGAGGATGCCGTGCTGGAGTCCTTTGGCGCCGGCAGCGCGGCGGTTTCCAACGTGTTAACCGCCGCCACCGTCACGGCGCATTTTTCGTCCCTCACCAATCAACTGGAAAATGCCGTGGCCGAGGGCGGAGTGGATTTTGCCCAAACCGCGCCCGGCAAGTGTCTCCATGCCACCGGCGGCCGGGCCGTCTATACAGTTGCGCCGGAGGAACAAGTCGAACTCACCGGCCATCCCTGGGCGCAAACAGACCAGTTCACCATCCTGGATGCGGACCGCCTCAACTATGACATGAAGAGCAACCAGGTGGCCGCTTCCGGCCGCTATCACATTGTTTTTCCCAAACGCGTCGCCGCCAACGGAGCGCAACCGGCCCGGCCGCCGCCTTGAGCATGAACCCTCCTGAACCACAGCCCAAGCCGGTCCTGTCGAAAGGCCCTCCCCAGCCCGCCGTGGCTGTGGCGGCGGGCCTGGCGGTGAATTTGCTCGCCACCGACAAGTTGGAGAAGGAATACCGCCGGCGCAAAGTCGTCAACGGCATTTCGATTTTTGTCAATCCCGGCGAGGTGGTGGGCCTGCTCGGCCCCAACGGGGCGGGCAAGACCACCACCTTCAATATCATTGTGGGCGTGGTCAAGCCCGATGAAGGCCAGGTGCGCTTCCAGGACCGGGACATCACCCGGCTGCCCATGCATCGGAGGGCGCGGCTGGGCATTGGTTACTTGACACAGGAGCCGTCCGTCTTCCGCAAACTCACCGTGGCGCAGAACATCCTGGCCATCCTGGAAACCTGCGTCATGGACCGCCAGGAGCGGGCCTTGCGCCTGAACTATCTCCTGGACGAACTGGACCTGGGCCGCCTGGCCTCCAACAAGGCCTACACCCTGAGCGGCGGGGAAAAGCGCCGCCTGGAAATCACCCGCGCCCTGGTCACCAGCCCCAAACTGCTCTTGTTGGACGAGCCTTTCAGCGGCATTGATCCCATCGCCGTCTATGAGGTGCAAAAGATCATCCGCCGCCTGCGCGAGCGCGGCCTGGGCATCCTGGTCACCGACCACAACGTGCGGGAAACCCTCAAGCTGGTGGATCGCGCCTATTTGGTCCATCATGGCCAGGTGGTCTATTCGGGCATGGGCGCGGAAATGCCCAACGATCCCAAGGCCCGCGAGATTTATCTCGGGCCGGAATTTAACCTGTAGATTGACATGCAAAGAGAAACCATCACTGTGGAGAAGTTCTACCACGAACAGGCCCGTCCGCTGGAATTGCGGCTCCTGGCCGGCGCCGCCGGCCTCAAACGCATCATCCGCGAGCCGACCGTCAACCGGCCCGGCCTGGCGCTGGCCGGCTTCACCCGTTACTTCGCCAGCAAACGGTTGCAGGTCATCGGCAAGGCCGAGTCCTCTTTCCTCCGCGCCCTCAAACCCGAGGAGCGCGAACCCCGTTACGCCGACTTGTTCTCCTACAAAATCCCCGCCGTGGTCTTTTCCCGCAATCTCCGGCCCGACAAACCTTTCCTGCGCGCCGCCGAAAAGGCCCAGGTGCCCATCCTGGTCACTCCCTTGATCACCATGAAATTCATCAACCGGGCCACCCTCGCCCTGGAAATGTTTTTCGCCCCGCGCGGCAGCGAAATCGGCAGCATGGTGGACATCCTGGGCGTCGGCGCCATCATCCGCGGCGAAAGCGGCATCGGCAAAAGCGAAAGCGTCCTCGCCCTCATCGAGCGCGGCTACAGCCTGGTTTCCGACGACGTCACCCGCGTCACCCTGATTGACGGCCGCGACGTCATGGGCACCAGCGCCGAGCTGACCCGCGCCCACATGGAAGTCCGCGGCATTGGCATCATCAATGTCGCCTCCATGTTTGGCGTCCGCAGCATTCGCGCCGAAAAAAAAGTGGACCTGGTCATCACCTTGAAAGCCTGGGAGGAAGTGCCCGACGTGGACCGCCTGGGCATGGAGCAGGAATACGTCAAAATCCTCGGCGTGGAAATCCCCCACATCACCATCCCCGTGCGGCCCGGACGCGACCTGGCCCGCCTCATCGAAGTCGCCGCCTTTCAGATCAAGCTCAAGACCGCCGGCTACAACCCCGCCAAGGAACTCAACGAGCGCCTCGTCGCCCAAATGGGCGGCAAGATTTAGCGCCGGCTCAATGGAGCCCCAATTCCCCCTCGCCGTAAAGGCCGAGAATTTCCTCCGCCGAAAGGGCGTGGCTGAAAAGTTGCAACTCCGACGCCGCCCCGCTGTAAGGCCGCGTGCCGTCGCAGCACTGGCAGACACTCTGCCCCATGACCACAGGCGACTGGTTGGCAAGCTCAACCGCCTCTGAATATGCCTTGGAGTTATCCAGCGCGCCGTCCACATAAATCAGATAATTGATGCTCCCGGAACTGGTGGATTGTCTTACCCACGCGATGTGGTGCCACTGGCCGTCATTGATCGGGCGGCTGGAGAACATCTCATATCGGTCTTCATACTCCGCAACCGGAAGCGACTGGCTTCCATCGAAAAATTGCATGAGAAGAAAACCGGTCGGCGCCTGCCGCGTCACTCGGCTGCCGACTTGAATCTCCCAAAAGCTGGACATCCCGCCGCACGCCTCCCTTTTCCCCAAAAACGCCTCCTGCGGGTTTCTGGAATTCGTCTTCATCCAGAAAGCGACAGTGAAATCGCCCGTCCCGAAATTTCCGGCGCTCTTGCCGAAATCCACCTGCGCGTCGCCGCCATTGAACTGAAAGGCCTGCCCCGTCGGCCCGGGCACATAGCGCAACCCTCCGCAAACCTGGCCGTCACAGTGGCCGGCGCTGTCCCTGGCATTGCCGTCGCCGGTCCACCAGCCGGCCAAGTCGGAGCCGGATTGGCGACTCAAGGCGTTCTCCACGCTCTTCCTGACGACCCGCGAACCGTCCCGTTGTTCCAGGGTCAGTTGGCCGCCGGATTCGCTTGTGGCGGCGGGCTGGGCTTGGGCGCGGCGTCCCAACACGGCGCAAATCATGATAAAGCAGGCGAGGTTCTTCATATATATGGTGTTTGACGGACTATTGGACATTATGCCCTCCAATTCCAGTGAATTATGGTAAAATATTCACTTGCTCCCGATGTAGTCCTTGCCTTTTGGCTCGAGTATCAGCTCAAATTCATTGGTTGTTCCCGGCGTGAATTTGGCACGAATAAACCGGTCACGCACTGCCTTTGGCTCCTGGAACGGGACTTGGAATTGTGGATGATACACACCCATAAACCGGGTTATGGTTGGAACATTCCGAACCACCGCCACGCCGTTTGTATCCGTGGTGGCTGAGTAAAGGTCTGCAAGGGGAGCCAGTTTTCGAAAAGGCTCTTCACTGGAGCGTCTGGCCTCACCAAAGATGCCGTTCATTCGCAAGACGTTTGGATTCACAACAACAACGGCTCCGGCCACGGGCTTTCCCTGCTTGGTTTTGGCCGTCAACTCCAGGGTCGCCGTGGGTTCGGTCACCACCTCGATCTATGTCGTTGGGGCCGCCAGCGCAAACGGCTGCGGGATGCCAATAACCGGGCCATTCACCAATGTCCCATTAATCCGGTCCTTAACCTGGCCGATGCTTTTGGAGACAAAGCCATCGCCGTGGACAATCACATCCGCCTCACCCGGAGGAATGGATTCAAATACAAAACTGCCATCCTCGGCAATCGGCCGGTAACTCCTCCAAAAATCGAAGTGCCCGTATTTTTTAAACAGGTCGCCCGCGTCTTCCGGGACGAGCCAGGCGGGAAACTCCTTGGGCCGAACACTGATTAAAACGCGTCCGTTCTTCACCGGCCTTGGCGCCTGGTCGTCGATCCGTCCCTCCACACGAGTGCCGGGCTTCATTTCCAAGGAAACAATGGATTCTTTCCCCTTTTCGGCGGTGAAGGCGAAACCTTCGCTGTAACCAATCTCACCGGTCGGCAGCCGTCCCATGAGTTGGAGCAGATGGCCGCCCGGGGACAGTTTGTGAAATGCCAACACCCCGTTTTCCTTTTTCTGCCAATCTTCCGGGCGCAGTCCTTCCTCGCTGAGGTTCGGAACGAGTTCAGTCACGGGTTGATGATCCGCGCCGAAATATCCCGAAACCTCCAGATGAATGCCGCGGGACAAATGAATTGGCTTCTCTGGACTGTCCACTGAATAACTCTGCAGGCGCACCGTCGCAAATTCCGGATGGGACACGGAGAAGATGAGCTTTCCCGTGAACTCCTTTTCTTCTGGAATGGCTTCAACCGGATATTTGACATAAGCTCTGCCCTTGCCATCGGTGGCGGCCTTGACAGGCGGACCAAACAGCTCCTTATTCCAGCCGTAGGCATCAGCACCATGAATCCCTTTCACCCGGAAACTATCGGGCAGAACCGTGGCCCCTTCGATGGGCTGGCCGTCTCCGTCCTGAACCACCACCAGCACCTCTTTGAATTCAAGCGGGGCCGAAGCTGCGGGGCCGGCAGGACTGGTTTTTGAAAAATCGCATCCGGCGGTCATCAGGAATAGCAATCCTACCAGGCCAATTCCCGCCACGGAATGTCTCCAACTCCAAGCGCCCGTTCCTTTTTGTCCGAGATGATTCAACCGCCGCGCGATTTGGGAACTTCCATTCAGCGTCAGTTTCGTTTCGATGGCCGGCAAAGCCAGCACCCGCAACGCCAGCCGGGCCAACAACTGCGGGTATGAATCCGGCTCGGCCAATTGTCCGGAGGCGGCGCGGTCGGCCTCCTGTTCACAAGCCAGGTTGTGGACGGCAGGAACCCTCCACACCAGCGGATGAAACCACCAGACCGCCTTCATCCATCGCCAGGCCACACACCAAAACAGGTCGTGCTGGCGCAGGTGCGCCATCTCATGGCTGAGAAGCGCGGCCATTTCGCTTTGGGAAAGCTGTTGCGCCAGCATTCGCGGCACGAGGATCGCCGGTTTGAACACTCCGCAAAGAAACGGAGATGTTACCGCATCTGAAATCTGAACCTCGACTTCCCGCCGAACCTGGAGCCGGACCTGGATTTCTCTTGCCAACTGCTCAAGGTCCGGACTCGGGCGGCAGGTTTTTTTTCGCAAACGGAAAAGTTGCCGGTGCAGCCGGCATAGCCGGAACGCTCCGCAGCCGCAACCCAATGCCCAGGTTAGCAGGAGAATGCCTTCCCAGGGGACTGGTCTTGCTGGCGGTGAAGCCTGCACAGAACTTGCGCTCCTCGAAGCCGGACTGGCCGCGCCCGGCGTTGGCGGCGCCATTGCTCCCGCGAGCTGGAGCGGAGGGACGGCGGCAACCGGCTGAAGCGAGCCGGCAAAGTCCGGGGTGGAAAGGGCCTGGGTGGCAATTGGAATTTTCAGCCCGGGGATTGGGAAAACATGCGCCAGAGGCAGCGCCAGGCCCAGGCAAAGAACGCCGCGCCAGAGAATCAACCGCCAGCGGGCATGATGGCGGCGCAACGCCCCATGCGCCGTCCAGCCCAGCGCGAGCAGGCCGGTCCATTTCAACAGGATTGCCATTTCCGGCGTGGCAAACAACGCAGGCAGATTCATTTGGATTTCCGTTTGGTTTTTTGCGGCGGCAACCCGGCGGCGGTCTGGCGCAGGAGTTCCAGGTCCGCCGGTTTGAGGTCGGAGGTTTCCAGCAATTGCGCGACCAATTCCTGCTGCGAACCGCCCGCAAAAATCCGCGCCAGCGCCTGCGTCGCGGTCTGGAGCAGGGTGGCTTTGGGAACACAGGCCGCGTAAAAAAACGCCTTCCCCCGCAACCGGCGGGTGGCGTGCTTCTTGCCGACCAGGCCGACGAGCACCGAGCGCAGCGTGGCGTTTTCAATCGGCCAGACGAAGCGGGCCTGGATCTCGGCGGGTTTCGATTCGCCCCGCTCCCAGAGAATCCGCAGGGTTTCCAGTTCGTTCTGATTCAAGGAGATCATCGGTATATGTGAAAAATTCACACATCCGGGCCGGGAAGTCAACCGAAAAAGCGCGAAATGATTGTAATGCCTCGGAAACGGTGAAGAAAGACCATTAAGGCGGGCGCCGAAAGCGCCGATACCAAGACAAACTTATGATGATAACGCCGTGCCAGCCTGCCAGCCAAGTGATGAGCGGAACAAACCTCGGCCGGCCTGCGTCCCGGGAAGGCGACTCCTGCGAGCCGCCTCCGCCGGAGCCGTCAGAGCTTTACCAATTGCTGCTCGATCAAATGCCGCTCGGGGTCTTCCACAAGGACAGGGAGGGGCGTTTCCTCTTCGTCAATTCATGGTTTTGCCGCCTCCTTGGGGTAACGGCGGATGAATGCCTTGGCAAGACATCCCAGGAAATTGCCGCCGGCAAGCAGACGCCCGAAAACGCGGGGGATCCCGAAAAGTTGCGAACCATCAAATTGTTCACTGAGGGCGCAACCCATCATCAAGTCATCATGCGGACGGGCCAGTCCATTGAATTTGAAGAGCATCATACCGATGCGGATGGCAAGGAACGACATGTGCGCGTCATCAAAGGGCCGTTAATTGGCCCCGATGGAACCATCATCGGCTCGCAAGCCATTTTATTGGACATCACCGAGCGCAAACGGACGGAGGCGCAGTTGGCCAATGAGCGGGATTTGTTGCGGGCCTTGCTCAATACCTCGACGGATGCCATCTATTTCAAGGATCGCCAATCGCGCTTCCTTCGTTGCAGCGCGGCCCTGGCTGCGCTCTTCCACGTCGGAAGCCCGGACGAGGTCATTGGCAAACGCGACTTTGACTTTTTTGGAGACGAGCATGCGCGGAAGGCCTTCGAAGACGAACAGGAAATCATCCGCACCGGCCAGCCGGTGATCGGCAAGACCGAGAAGGAAAACTGGCCGGACGGACGGGTCACCTGGGCGCTGACCAGCAAAATGCCGCTGTACAATGACCGCGGCGAAATCATCGGCACGCTCGGCATCTCCAAGAACATAACGGCTTTCAAGGAAACGGAAGCCAAAGTGGAACAATTGCACCGGCAGTTGTTGCAGACTTCGCGGGAGGCCGGCATGGCCGAAGTGGCCACCAGTGTCCTGCACAACGTCGGCAACGTGCTCAACAGCGTGAATGTCTCCGCCTCCCTGCTTCTGGACAACGCGAAAAAATCAAAAGTCTCATCCCTGGGCAGGGCCGTCGCGCTGTTGAACGAACACGCCGGCGATGTGGGCGCCTACCTGGCCGGGGATCCCAAAGGCAGGCAGTTCCCCGGCTATTTAACTCTGCTCTGCGAGCAGTTAACCAAGGAGCAGCAGCAGGCCGTGGCGGAACTCGAGTTGGTCCGGGAAAACATCGAACACATCAAGGAAATCGTGGCCATGCAGCAGAGTTACGCCAGGGTCTCCGGGGTTGCCGAAACCGTCAAAGTGACGGAGGTGGTCGAAGACGCCCTGCGCATGAACGCGGGAGCGCTGGCGCGGCATGAAGTCGCCCTGGTTCGGGAGTACTCCGACCAGTCCACAGTGTCCATTGACAAACACAAGGTGCTCCAGATCCTGGTCAACTTGATCCGCAATGCCAAGTACGCCTGTGACGATTCCGAGCGGAAAGACAAGGAAATCAAGCTCCAGATCTCCAAGCGGGATCCGTGGATTACCGTGGCGGTCATTGACAATGGAGTTGGGATTCCGCCGGAGAACCTCACCCGGATTTTCAATCATGGGTTCACGACCCGAAAGAACGGCCATGGTTTCGGCCTGCATAGCGGCTTCCTGGCCGCCAAGGAACTGGGCGGGTCCCTCACCGCTTACAGCCAAGGCCCGGGACGGGGCGCCGTTTTCACGCTGGACCTGCCCTTTCAGCCTCCCGCCGGCAATAGAGTCTAATCGCTGCGCTTTGCCGTTGACGCCGGGAACAGCCCCGGGCAGCATCAGCCGGAATGATAACCAATGAGAACCCGTCGTTCTCCTGCCGTAATAGCGGCCAAAAGAAATTCTTATCATTTCAGGCAAAGAACTCTCCATTGTTATGCTGAACCGCTCCCCATTCGCATCGTTTCTGCCCGCTCTCCATCTCACCGCCGCGCTCTGCCTGGCCTCGGCCGCCCTGGCGGCCGCCGAGCCTGCGGCCAGCCCTCGAACGATCACCCCTTTCGACACCGGCTGGCGCTTCCGCCTGGGGGATGATCCGGCGGCCAGACAGCCCGGGTTCGACGACGCGAACTGGCGCACCCTGGACTTGCCGCATGACTGGAGCATCGAAGGCCCCGTCGCCAGGCCCCCGGAGGGTGAGGGCCAGGGCGGCTTTTTCACGCACGGCATCGGCTGGTATCGGAAAGCCTTCACCTTTCCAGCCACGCGCGGCCAGAAGGTCGTGATCGAATTTGACGGCGTGTACATGAACAGCGAGGTCTGGATCAACGGCCAGTTCCTCGGACGCAGGCCCTACGGCTTCGTCGGCTTCCGCTACGATCTGACCGAGTTTCTGAAAACCGACGGTTCCACCAACGTCCTGGCCGTGCGGGTGGACGATTCGCTCGAACCTTCCACGCGCTGGTATGTCGGCTCCGGCATTTACCGCCATGTGCGGCTGATCACCACCAGCTACACCCATTTCCGGCTGGACGGCGGCATCTTCATTACCACGCCGGAAATCACCCCCGATCAAGCCACCGTCCAGGTCACCGCCATCATTGACGCGCATTACTTCGACATGGCGGAGCGGTCGGCCTGGCGCGGGAACAGCTCGACCAACCGTCCTGCCAGCCGCCAAGCCGTCCTGCGCAACAGCGTGCTGGCCCCCGATGGCGCCATGGTCGCCAGCACCGAGTACCGATTCCCCCTGGAGGAGATGCACCCCGGCCAGCGCGCCACCCAGCGCCTCACCGTCCCCAAGCCCCGCCTTTGGTCCGACACCACGCCGGAGCTGTACCGCCTGCGCAGCACCCTGGAGATGGACGGCCGCGCGCTCGATGAAACCACCACCACCTTTGGCATCCGCCGCCTGGAATTCGACCCCGACCGCGGCCTGTTGGTCAACGGTGCGCCCACCAAGCTCAAGGGCGTCTGCATCCATCAGGACGCCGGCTCTTTTGGCAACGCCGTCCCGGCGGCGGTTTGGGCCTTGCGTCTGGCCGAGCTAAAGGAGATGGGCTGCAACGCCGTCCGCACCAGCCATCACCCCTTCGCGCCGGAGTTCTACGACCTGTGCGATCAACTGGGCGTTTACGTTTTCGATGAAGCCTTCGACGAGTGGACGCGGGACTGGTCTTACAACGACAACGAGGACCCGCGCGGCAAGGCGCAATACGGCTATCACCTCTATTTCAACCAGTGGCACGACACCGACATTCGCGCCATGCTGCGCCGCGACCGCGACCATCCGTGCGTGGTCCTCTGGAGCATCGGCAACGAGATTCCCAACCAGTTGGAACCCGACGGCTACAAGATGGCGCGCGAGCTGATCGGCATCTGCCACGAGGAAGACCCTTCCCGCCTGGCCACCTCGGCGTGCGACCGGTCCGCCATCGCCTCCCGCAATGGCTTCATGGACGAGTTGGACATCATGGGCTACAATTACATTGACCGCCTCTACGGCACCAACACTTATGTTCCCGAACACGCCCGCTTTCCGCGCCGCCTCATGTTTGGCACCGAGACCGGCTCCCAAATCCATTACTGGCTCGGCGTGCGCGATCACGATTATGTCATCGGCGAATTCATCTGGACCGGCATTGACTATCTCGGAGAGACCAGCCTTCCCCGCCGGGGCAACGGTTCCGGTTTTATTGACATCGCCTCGGGGAAAAAGGCCGGCTTCTATCAACGCGCCGCCTATTGGCGCGACGATCCCATGTTGCAAATCCTCGTTGCCGCCAACGCCCCAACCGGGGCCGACCGCGGCGGCGCGGCGCGCGGCGGTGAAGCGCGCGGGAGCGACCAGGGCGGTGACGCGCGCGGCGGCGATCGCGGCGCCGAGGCCCGCGGCGGCGGCCGGGGCGGCGCGGGGCGCGGCGGCGCGCGGGGCGGCGCGGGACGGGGCGGCGGCCGCGGGGGCAACGCCCCCTCGCTCAGCACATGGAACGGGACGGAAGGCGCCCAGATGACCGTCCGCGTCGTCGCCAATTGCGATGAAGTCGAACTGTTCCTCAATGAGGTTTCCCTCGGACGCCATGCGATCCCGCGCGATGCCTATTTCAGCGATTGGACTTTGCCCTACGCTCCGGGAGCGCTCTCGGCCGTTGGTTATCGCGCCGGCAAGCAGGCCGCCACTCAGAAACTGACCGCCGCCGGCGCGCCGGCGCGGCTCCAGATCACCCCGCTCCCATCGCCCGTTTCCAGCGATGTCGCGCTCTATGAAATCACCGTCGTGGACGAGGCCGGCCTGAATGTGCTCACCGCCACGCCGGCCGTCACGTTGCGTGTAGAAGGCCCGGGCCGGCTCATCGGCCTGGACACCGCAGACCTCGCCTATGACGGTCTCTTCAAGACCGACACCCGCGACGCCTATCAGGGCCGTCTCCTGGCCGCCGTGCAACGGACCGCGCCGGCCGGCGAAATCCGCGTTACCGCCTCCGCGCCGGGGCTGGCCGCCGCCGAAAAAGCCGCCAGCCCATAACAACACCGGTAGGGCTGCGCTGCCGCGCAGCCCTGATTGAAACCTATGAACACTCGAAGCAAAATCATCTTCTCCTGCGCGCTGGCGCTGCTGGGCTGCGTTGCGCAGTCCCCGGCGGCGGAGCAAGCCCGGCGCTTGATCACGGACTTCCACGCGGTCGGCGATGGCGCCACCCTCAACACCCGGGCGATACAAAGCGCCATTGACCAGTGCGCCGCGGCCGGCGGCGGCGTGGTCGTCGTGCCCCGCGGCGTCTTCCTCACCGGTGCGCTGTTTTTCAAACCCGGTGTCAATTTGCGGATCGAACAGGACGGCGTCCTCAAAGGGACAATCGCCCCGGCGGACTATCCGCCCATTTACACGCGCTGGGAGGGCATTGAGCGCTATTGGACTCCGGCTTTGTTGAACTTTGTCGGCATGACCAATGTGGAAGTCAGCGGGGAAGGCTTGATTGACGGTTCGGGAGAGGCGTGGGGAACTCGAGGCGGCGGCGGCGCGGCGGCCAATCCGGCTCTGAACGCAACGCGCGGCCCGGACTCCAGCCCGAGGACCGTTCCCCCGGCCCAGCCCGCCACGGGGCGGGAATCTCCCCCGCCGCCGCCGACGACGGCGAAGCTTTGTTTTGCGCCTGCGCCCGAAAACCTCCCCAGGACGAATGCCGCCGGAGTGGCGCTGCCCGGGGCGGGCCTGGGGCGTCCTCGCACCCTGGTTTTCCAGGACTGCCGCGCCGTGCGGGTTTCGGGCCTGCATTTCAAAAACGAAGCCTCGTGGTGCGTGGTCTTCATTTACTGCGAGGATGTGCTGGCGGAAAACCTCACCGTCCGGGCCGAGCACACCATTCCCAGTTCGGACGGCATGGACATTGATTCCTGCCGCCAGGTGCGGGTGACGGGTTGCGACATTGACTGCAACGACGATTGCATTTCGTTGAAGTCGGGAAAGGACGAGGACGGATTGCGGGTCGCCCGGCCTTGCGAAGACATTGTGATCGAAAAGACGCGGTTTGCCTATGGGCACGGCGGCGCGGCCATGGGCAGCGAAACTTCCGGCGGCATTCGCAACGTGGAGGTGCGCGACTGCGTGGCGGAAGCCGGGAACCTGGCGCCCATCCGCTTCAAGTCCCAGCCCAGCCGCGGCGGGGTGGTGGAGAACATCACCTATCGCAATTTGGAATTGCGCGGCACGCAGCAGGCCTTCGAGTTCAACCTGGAATGGCGCATGAGGCCGCCGCTGCCGCCGCCGGCCAAGGTGCTGCCGGTCGTCCGCAACGTCAAGATGATTAACATTTCAGGCACGGTCAACTCCGGCGGCCTCATCCACGGATTGCGCGACAGCCCAATCCAGGGCCTGACCTTCGACAATTGCCGCCTGGCCGCCCAGCGCGGCTTGACGGTGGAAAACGCGACCAACGTGGACTATTCCGGCCTGCACATCGAAGCAGCATCGGGCCAGGCCATTATCCTGCGCCCGGCGCCGCGTGGAAACTGAAAGAATCGCCGCTGGTAACGCATCCGTCTTTGATGGTAGGGCGCGCACTCCGTGCGCGCCGCGGCGGGCAGTGGACTGCCCGCCCTACCTCCGCCACCCCGCCACCGACCTATTACTTGCGGCTTACTGAAAAAGGTTGACATGTTTGGAACCGGGCCTTTGCATAGAGTCAACATGACTACTGGCATCAATCCCGCATCTGGTCCCGCGAATGCCGGGAGCGGATCACACCAAACAAGCCTCAAATGGATCATCGCCGCTGGTCTGCTCGCCCTGTTTTGGGTGATCGGCGTCATGGTTGGCGGGTTCGCGTTGTTTTGGCGAGGCATCGACGTGCCATCGCCGCCCCTAACATTCCGCCTTCTGATTGGCTACGGTCCGGTGGCGGTTCCGTTGTTCGGAGTGGTGGCTGCCGCCGCTTGGGTTCTTTCCGATGTCTATTTCCGGGGCCGCTGGCTTCAATGGTTCCTTTTCGCCTTTTATGCTTTCGTCATACTTGGCATTTTTGTGGAAATCGGTGCATCCCTTTTTGGTGCATCCCTTTTTTGGGCCGGCCCCTGACTCCATCCATTAGACTTTTAGCTTTGGAGCGCGGGAAGCTCAGTCCCGCTTTTGGACCGGCGTCGAATTCGGCGGGAAAAGCGGCGGCAAGCCGCCGCACTCCAAAGAGTAACGCGCGTTTTGCCGCAGGCCATGGCAGCAACCTCACGGCGCGCCCATCGGGCGGGCGTTGTTCCCAAAATGGAACAGGCTGTTGTCAAACGTATATTGCCAGGCTATGTAACATTGAAATCCCACCGGGCCGTCAATGGACCGGCCAACTGAGAAGAGCAAATGGTGATGGTCGCTGAAATCAATCACCGTGCCGATGTTGAACGCGGTGCCGGTATTGGGAAAGTCGGTTTGATACACGCTCTGATGATAGACCTCCGCGCCCAAGAGGACATTGCTGTAAATCTGCTTTTGCAGCACCGCCCCGGCAAATCCCCAATTGCCGCGCCCGGAAAAAGAATTGAGGCCGAAGCCACCCCCGCCGTAGGCCGTCCACGAACCCCAGCTCTTCTGCGCCCATAAGGGAAGAAAGGCCTGGGAATGACCATTGCCCAGATTGTCCCGCGCGCTGCCCGTCGGCACCTCCAGCAACGGAAAAATCCCCACCTGGGGCCACCCGTTGCTTTCCTGGATAAACCGGTATTTTGCGCCCAGTTCCAGGTCGCCCGGCCCGTAATGCCCGGCTCCCGCCGGCGGCGAATCGTAAGCCGCGGGCGCAATCAGGTGAAGCTGCAAGTCCGGAACAGCTCCATAGTTGACTTCAAAATGAGGCGCGGTGCCGGACCAATCGCCTCCAAGTTTTGAGTGCATGGAAGCGATATAAAACTCCCAGTGCTGGTAATCCACCGGCTCCGGATCGTCGGTGACAAATGGCGGGCCGCCCAGGGCAGTCCCCGCGATCCCCAGGCTGAGGACGGCCGACAGAATCACAACCCGCAAGCGTTGTTTGTAATGCGTCGGTCTTGGCTGGTAGGGCGCGCACGCCGTGCGCGCCGCGGCGGGCAGAGGACTGCCCGCCCTACCGTTTCCCGCTCCGCCGCTGACGCAGTACCGTTGTTTATTATGCATAGCAGTTTTTTAATCGGCGATTAGATAGAAGGCCAGGACGATGAGAACGCCCGCCACCACTCCCGAAAAAACGATGCCGGCCAAACGATGGACGGGCATTTTCGGCCCCTGCCCGCCATTCGTTCTGGCGAAGCACCAGCCGAACAGGGCAAAGAGAACGAGAATTATGGCAACATGGGTGATCCAATGATGGCCGGTCATTTTTTGCATCCAATTGGCGACGCCCTGGCTCCTCTCCTTCGCGATCACCAGCAGGGCGTTCAACACGGCGCAGAGCGCCAGGGACAACCCGAACGAGTTCGTGTATTTTGAGACGGCGTTGTTTTCCATGGGTTCTTCCGGGTCAATTTGGTTTCGCCAGCAAGGCCACTTTTACCCCCGTCGAAATGATCGCGCCGTGCCCCTCGGCCATCAAGGCGAGCGCCACGACCAAGGCAGCCACGCACAGCACCAGCCGCCGCGCCTCCTTGTTCACGGCCAGGTTGTTGGATGCCGCGATGGGGAGGTAGGTGGCCAGGAGCAGAAGCGTGATGACGAAATGCTCCTTGGTCTCCATGAAGTAGTTGTGCGCGAACGGCCACGGCCCTTTGAGGATGACCACCTTGTCCGGCTTGTAATCCACAACATACCAATAGCCGCCGGCCAAGAAGGCCAGCCATAGGAAGACCATTGCCGCCCGGCTCACCCATCGTATCCGAACCAGGTTTCCCTCGCGCGCGTTCAAAACGTCCACAATAAGCCATGTGGTCGTGAGGAGACAACCCACCCCGAACAGCACATGAGCCAGCAAAACGACTTCTTTCATGGCTTGGCGCCCCGGGCGGGCGGTGTTATTGGTTGTCTAAACATAGTCAGTTCATTCGGATTTTCGCTTCTCCTTTTCCGCCACAACTTCGTCATAAAGCTCCTGGATTTGTGCCCGGATCAGTTTCAGGACCGCTTTCCCCTTTGGGGTGAGCCGGTAGTCCTTTCGCGCCCGCCGCCCCCTCCCCAGGGCGGTGACGGCCAGCCAC
>JBEKIA010000040.1:0-22576 GCA_050011995.1 Verrucomicrobiota bacterium | reverse complement strand
GCAGTCCTCTGCCCGCCGCGGCGCGCACGGAGTGCGCGCCCTACCACCAAGGACTGACATACGACGAGTTTTAATATGAGTGATCCAACCAATACAACGCCTTCGATATGGGAGCGCAGCACCACCCGCCGTCTTTTCCGCTGGCTGTTTAGCTGGCGGGGGATTCGCCGCATGATTATCGTCCTGGCGTGGCCGGTGACGATAATCGGTCTGCTGTATGGCGAGGAGAATTGGCGCGGGCGGCGGGCGTGGAACCAATATCGGGAGGCCACCGAAGCGCGCGGGGTATCTCTGGATTGCAGGTCCTACATTCCCAAGCCGGTGCCCGATGACCGGAATTTCGCGGCGACGCCATTCCTCCAATCATTTTTTCTTCAACCCAACATTCCCATACTTACGAACGACCTCTATGCCCGGGCCTGTGACAATATTGCTGCAATTCACAAGGCAGAGGGCCTGCGGCATTTTACGGACCTGGAGGCGTGGCAACTGGCTTCCGCCGCGCTCCAGAACGGCAAATTGAAGCGCGAACAGAAATTTCAGACCGATGAAACCAGACTTGCGGCAAGGGCGGCGGCGGCTCCGGCGGTTTTGGAGGGAATGAAACCGGACGCGGCGGTCTTTTCGGAACTTCGCGCCGCCAGCACCCGGGAGTTTTCGCGTTATGCGGTCGCTTATGACTTGGAGAATCCCTGCCTCACTTTGTTGCCGCATCTGGGGAGGGTCAAAACGGTTTGCTCACGCCTGTGCCTGGAAGCCTGCGCGGAACTGGCGGCCGGCCAGAGCGACGCAGCCCTGGCCGATGTGAAACTGATGCTTACCCTGGGCGATTCCATCAAATCGGAGCCATTCATTATTTCATTTCTGGTGCGCTTGGCTTGCGTTCAGATTGCGATCAAACCGGTTTGGGAGGGCCTGGCCGAGCACCAGTGGACCGACGCCCAATTGCAGGAACTGCAGGCGCGTTTCTTGTCTTATGATTTTCTGGCCGACATGCAAAGGCCTCTCCGGGCAGAACGGGCCTCCGGGCTTCAGATGGTTGACTTGGCCAAAAAGATGGGTCTGGGCATTCTTGGGGATAGCATGGAAGCACCGAGAGAATCAGGCGCGATGGAAGACATGGCAACTCTCCTTGTGATCAGCCGTGTCATCCCCTCTGGATGGTATTGCCTGGAGAAGCTGAATTACAGCAAGCTGTTCGATGCGTATATAGATGGCCTCGTGGATCTGGCTGCGAAAAAGGTTTCGCCCAAGAAGGTCGCAATCAATACCGAGGAGTTGGAGCGGCAAATCGAGGCCGGATCGAGTTGGCGGGAGCAGTTCAAAGTCCTTCTGCGCCACCGCGTCTTGGCAGGGGTGCTGCTGCCATCCCTGGTCAATGTTCCAACAAAACCCGCCGAGGCGCAGACCGCCGCCAATCAGGCCGCCCTGGCCTGCGCCCTGGAAAGATACCGCCTGGCCAACGGGCAATTCCCCGAAACGCTGGAGGCGCTGACGCCGCGATTTATTTCCCGCGCGCCCAACGACGTCATCACCGGCCAGCCCTACAAATATCGCCGCGCCGAGGACGGCCAATTTATACTTTACTCCGTCGGCTGGAACGAAAAGGACGACGGCGGCGTGCCGGGGATGGCCTTGTTCGATCTGGCGCAAGGCGATTGGGTCTGGTCCTATCCCCCGAATACTGATTAAGGAACCATTTTTTCTTGCGTTTGACCGGGAAGAAGTTCAGCCTTGCCGAAACATGAAATCGGCGGCGCAACCGCCACAACCCAACACAATTTATGCGCAAGACAAATCAGACGATGCCGTGGTCCGCCGTGCTCTCCGTATGCGCGCTGGCCGCGTTGCTGCTGGCGGGCCGTCCATCAGCCGGCCAGCCAACTCCCGCTTCCCAACCGCAAACCAATGTCCCAACCGCCGCCACGCCCGCGCCCGTCGCATCGGCTCCCGCCACCCCTGGGATGGCGGCACCCGACCCAACCAAACCGCAGCCCATTGTCCGCATCAAAGCCGGCGCCACCGCGCAGTTCAAGGATTCGGACGGCAATGTCTGGCTGCCCGATCAGGGCTTCACGGACGGGGAAACGGTCGAACGCTCCGCCGACCTGAAAATTCAAAACACGAAGGACCCCGCGCTCTATTTGACGGAACGATACGGCATGAGCGCGTTCAGTTGCCCGGTCCTCAATGGCAAGTATCTGGTCAAGCTTCATTTCGCCGAGACCTACGAGGACATCACCGGAGCCGGCCAGCGGGTTTTTTCCGTCAAAGTCCAGGGGCATGAGATCAAGGACCTGGATGTCTTCGCCAAAGCCGGGGGCGCGTTGCGCGCGCACGTCGAAAGCGTGCCGTTGGAAGTCACCGACGGCAAGGTGCAGATCACCTTCACGGAGAACGTGCAAAGCGCGGAGATCAACGGCATCGAGATTCTGCCGCAACCTTGAGGATGTTTTGCCGGTTGACACCCTCCGGCCTGGCGGGCAGCATGGCGCCACAATGAGTGAGTGCGAGCGAAAAGCGATTCTCCCTCAGCCGCGATTTGTCAATGAACCCGTGGCGCGTCCGAAACCAATTCCCCAATAATCCCATGAAACGTCTAATAGTCATCGGCCTCTGCTTGTGTTCCACACTGGCGGCGAACGCGGAACTTGCCCTCAAGGAAGTCCGCACCGCGTCCAAGAACGTCCTGGTCGCCTATTTCAAGAGCACGGTCATCAACGCCAATGAGGTCAACACGACCAATCTGGCGGCCTGGAAACTCAACGGCCAGCCCGTCGCCGCCATCAACAAATTCGTCACCGAGGCCGACGCCTGCGATCACCACATCTACCTCCAGGTGCCCGATCTGGTCAACGGCGCGACCTACACCCTCCAGACGCCCCACGGAGAGATGACCTTCGTCTTCGACGACCACAACACCTTCTGCGAGTCCATCAAGTCCAATCAGAACGGCTACAGCGCCCTGTCGAAGGTGCGCTACGCCAATTTCGCCATCTGGCTCGGGGACGGCGGGAGCAAGCAAATCAGCGGTGACCTGCCCTCTTACACCGTCTTCAAGATGGCCAACGGCGCGATTATCGCCCAGGGCGTGTTGCAAACCATTGGACAGGACGCATCGTCGGGCGATTTCGTTTACCGGATAGATCTGTCGGCTGTCCCGGAAGGCGGCCCCTACAAGATCGCCGTCAAGGGCTACGGTTGTTCGTATCCCTTCGGGGTCGGCGGCGATTTCTCGCGTCGGCTGGGCTATGTGTCGTTCCGGTCACTCTACCACCAGCGCTGCGGCTGCCCGATCGTCGAGCCTTATGCCTGGAACATCAAGCCGGACCCGTGCCACACGACGATCTGGGAGGTCGGCGACCGCATTGCCGAAGCCAGCCTGATCGTCACTGGAAATGAACCCAGCTTCACCGCCTACGGGGGTTATCACGATGCCGGGGACGGGGATCGCCGCACTTACCACATGGACGTGCCGGTCACGCTCTTGACGACCTACGAGGCGTTCCCGGAAATGTTCACCGACGACCAGTTCAATATCCCGGACAAGTTCGACGCGACGTTTCATATCCTGGGCAAAGGAAACGGGATTCCCGACATCCTGGACGAAGCGATGTGGGGCACCATGTTTTGGGAATACATGCAGGAGACCAACGGCCAGATCCACTGGGGCATTGAAACCAAGGGTTATTCGCCTTTCACCACCTACGAGAACGACCAGACACGCTTCGGCACCGAAATCGTGCGTCCGCAATCAGCCAGCTTCGCGTCCGGGATGTTTATGCACATGGCCCGCTTGATCAAGCCATACAATGCGGCCCGCTCGCAAGAACTCCAGAAACACGCGGAAATGGCGTTTGCCGCCGCCACGGCGCAGTTTGCCGCCACCGGCGCGCAGGCCCCGGTGACGCATCGGCTATATTACGCCGTGCAGAAGTACCTGCTCACCGGCGATGAGGCCGCCCACCAGATGGTCAAGGACCTCTCGACCAATGCCATGGGCTACGCCAACACCTTCAACGGCTCGCCGGAAGGGTTCACCGACCGTGGTTGGATGGCTTCCTTCTTTTATTCCTATATCGTGGCCAAGGATCGGCCCACCGACCCGGCGGTTGTGGATTGCTTCAAGGCCGCCCTCAAAGCCGCCGCCGACAAGGAAATCGGTTTTCTGGCCGCCAATGCCTACCCGGTGGGCGTCCCGGCCACTGTCCGCTGGTGGGGCAGCAACAATGCCCAGGGCCAATATGCCTTTCCCTGCCTGCTCTATTGGTCCCTGACAAAGGAACAGAATTACATAGATGCCGCCAGCCAGTTGATGGACTACGCCCAGGGCCTCAACCCCATCGGCAAGTGTTACATGACCGGGATCGGATTCAACCGCGTCCACAATCCCCACGACCGCGAATCGGCCTATACCAAGCGGATGGGATGGGGCCCGCGCCCCGGCATCATGGTCTTTGGTCCGGGCGGCACGGGCAGTGGCGTCTCGGTTCCCGCCGTGACCGGGCTGGCCCGGGAACGCAAGTATAATGACAATCTGGGCTCCATCCAATGGAACGAGTTCACCATCTATCAGAGCCTCTGCTTCCCCTCCGCAGTCTATCCGGTGTTGGGCCAGGGCGGCAAGTATGACGACCACATAGACCCCTTCAGCCCGCAGCAGAAGTGATGTTGAAGGGAAGATTGTGAACCTGCACGCACTGATTGCCACCGCCAAAGCCGAGGGGGCCAGCGACCTTCATCTGGAGCCGGGTCTGTCCGCCGTCATCCGTGTGCGCGGCAGTTTGCGCGCGGTGGGCGAACCGTGCGCCCCGCCGCCGCTGCTGGAATGCGCCCGCGAACTCATCGGCCCCGATGACTGGCCGCGCTTTCTGACCCAGCGGTCGTTTGACATGTCGCGGACCATTGAAGGGCTGCGCTGCCGGGTCAACATCCTGCAGACCTCGCGCGGGGTGGGTTTTGCCATCCGTTTGCTGCCGGCGTTCCAGCCGACAATCGAAACGTTGAACCTGCATCCCGACCTCAAGCAACTGGTCAATCACGCCAACGGCCTGGTCCTGATCAGCGGCCCGACCGGCAGCGGCAAATCCACCACCCTGGCCGCGCTGGTCCAGACGATCAACCTGAGCGACGCCCGGCACATCGTCACGATTGAAAGCCCGATTGAATTCACCTTCCGTCCGCGCAGGTCCTTCATCCGGCAGCGGGAAGTGGGGCGGGACACGCCCAGTTTTGAACAGGCCTTGCTGGACAGCTTGCGGGAGGACCCGGACGTGTTGATGGTGGGCGAAATGCGCGAGCCGGAAACCATGCGGCTGACCTTGAGCGCGGCGGAGACGGGGCATTTGGTGCTGGCCACGGTGCATTCCGCCAATTGCGCGGAGGCGCTGCAACGGGTGGTCAACGCCTTTCCGCCGGAGATTCAGAGCAACATCGCCGCCCAACTGGCCGACTGCCTGATCGCGGTCGTGTCCCAGCGGCTGGCCTTCCGTCCCAACCTAAACCTCTGCGTGCCGGAATGCGAAGTTCTCAAGACCAGCATGCCGATCAAGAATTTCATCCGCAACCGCGACTTCTTCAAAATTGTTTCCACCCTGGAAACCGGGGCGGCGGAAGGCATGTGGACCTTTGCGCGCTATCGCGCCTGGCTGGAAAAGCGGACCCATTTCCACATCCTCTCGCGCGAAGCCGAAGTGGAGGAGGACGAGCCGATGGCGCCCGCGAAAATTCCGCCCATTCCCGCCCCTCCCAAGACCAGCCACGGAGGCCGCGCCTCAGCCCCGCCTGCGGCCGCCGCCAAGCCCGCCGGCGCCCGGCGCATCGAAATCGAGCCGGAGGAATCCTTCGATAAAATCCTCAAGGGGCCGTCGTGAAATCCCGCGCACGATGGGCGAGTTTGTTTCAGCAACAGTGGGAGGCTCGTGTCATGTATAGCCCTGAATGCTTTTCTTCACCAGAAGTTGAGCGGATGCGAGCGAAGCCAACACGGGGATGCTGCCAAGGACAATCACAAAGCCAAGCGCCACGGACGTTGGCAGCAATACGTTGTCCGGCGCTCCCCAGCTTCTCTCAAAGATACGGAGCATGGGTTCGACAACCAGTGGCGAAGTGATTACCAGGACTGTCAGTGTCCACGCCCGCCCCGCCCCTGGCCGCCACCGCCGCACCTTCATCCATCGCTCGGCGGCGATGGGGAGTGGTTGCACGAGAAAGAAAGCGCCGCAGATCAAGGAGATCCTCCACCGGCCGAGCGGCACATAAACGAACAGCACATGAGCGATTGCGCTGACGAGGAATGTTGTGAACAGCGCCAACCCGGCCCCATGCCGCGCCAGCGGCGCAAAGCATAGCTTGCGCAGAATCTGTGACGAAGGGACATTCCAGCGTTTAGCCCAAAACTCGCCGACGGAAGCCGAGCGATACGGCGATTGGAACCATGACGGCACTGTCAGACCCATGAGCGCCGTCAGCAAGATGTGGCAAGCTGTTGCCATCTCGGCGAGCGCGAAAGCTCCAATTCCTCCTGCGAGCCAGCGCACGGGCAGCCAAAGGCCGCGGGCCGGGGCCGCCTTGACGGTTGCGATAGCAGCGGCGAAGACCGCCGTGGTCATAACGAGTGGTTGCAAGCTTGCCGCGTCGAACCTGCGGGGGAGGCGCTTTGCCTGGCATTTGCCGCAGCAATCGCACAAATGCGCCAACCGTGCCCGGAAACCGGCGATGGGCGGGGCGAGCACCAGCGCGACAGTCGCGGCGAAGGGCAGAATCATGAAAGCGATCAGCAGGAAGCGAGGCAAAGGCGCTGCCCGGACGAGGAACGGAACGGCCAGAAGCAGCCCGGCCAATAGGACTCCAATTCGCGCGCCAATTGGATTCCCGGAAAGAATCAGAACGAGCACTGCTTCGGCGCACCAGACGGCAATCGCAGCAAGGAGCGTGATGTGGGGCGTACGAAATGGATTCGTGGCGGCTATGATTCCGACAACCAGCCCGGCCACAGGCCAATAGGACCACTTTCGCTTTTGTGGCTTTGAGTCGGCATTCATGGCGCGCGTGACGCGGTGGACGGTCAGGCTTGTGCTTCCGCCCAGCGCGCCAGCAGCCACAACGCGTCCGACAGGCGGTTGAGGAAAACAAGGATCTCGCCGTTCGGCAATTCACTGGTCTCTTGCAAGGCGCAGGCCCGGCGTTCGGCGCGGCGGCAGGCGGTGCGGGCCAGGTCCAGCGCCGCCGAACTCAGGTCCGCTCCGGGCGTGGCCCAGTCCTGGCAGGATGTGTTTTGCGCTTCGATCTCCTTCACTATGCGGTCCAGTTGCGCCGTCATTTCCGGCGAGACGACGGAGAAGCCGTCCCGGGCGTAGCGCGGCAAATCCTCGGGCTGAGTGGCCAGTTCGCCCATCAACGTGACCAGCGCCTTTTGCATTTCCAGCAGCCGGTCGCTGACAAAAGGATGCCGGGCCGAGGCGCGCGCCAAACCGAGCGCGGCATTCAACTCATCCACCGCCCCGCAGGCTTCCACCCGCGGGTGAGACTTGGAAACCCGGCGGTTGTACATCAAGCCGGTGCTCCCGTTGTCTCCCGTCTTGGTCGCGATGCTCATGTGCGCTGCGGGCGAGTCTGGCGAGTGCGGGCGGAAGTTTAAAGCGCAAAGTGACAATTATGCGTCCGGCCGGATTCAGATTGACTCCGCGGGCGGACTTGTTTATGGTTCGCGCACCAACAAAAAGGCACCATGAATATCAAGCTGCTCTGCAAAGCTCTTCTCATCATCGCCGTCCTGGCTCTTCTGGTCGTGATGGGGATGCACAATCCGCAAACCGCCAAACTGGACCTCCCGTTCCTGCCCAAGGTGCTGGAGCAGCCGGCTTGCTACATGTATTATGGGTTCTTCGGCGTCGGCTTCCTGGTCGGCACGCTGCTCATGGCGGGCGGAAAAAAAGGCGCCGGCAAACCGGGCAAGGACAAATAGCCGGAAGACCGGCAATTTCCGGCGGCAAAGCCATTTCCAGCATTTTTATAGATGGATTTATAGATTGACGTTTTGCCGCCGTTGCGCTATCACTGTCTGGAATTATGTCGCTCTGCTGCTTCAGGTCATTTCTGGCCCTCCTCTCTGGGGCGGGTGTGTTGGGCGGGTTTCCTGCGTCCGCCCTGGCCGGGGATAAAATTGAATTCTCGCGGGCCTCCGAAACCCTGGCGGAGCCGAAGGCGGATCGCCCGGATAGTGAACCGCCCGATGCTTTCTCCGGTTTCGACTTTGGGAATCCCGAGCCGGAGACAGGGATCGTTTATCTGCCCACTCCTGCCCCGGCGCCCTCCCGCCGCAATGCCGGTCCCAATCTCCAGAATGGGACCGGCGGTTTGGGTTCGGATAAGTTCGGGCAAGACGACAGCTTTGAAAGATCCCCTTGGCAATCGTATGCCACTAATTATTCTTCCGGACGGGACGGCATCGCCAGCAACTATTTGAGCGCGGCGAGAGCCTGGGAAACCCCGGAAAACCCCGACGGCCTTGGGGGTGGCGTGGACAGGATGGATTCGCGTTACGGCCAGGCCGATGCGCGGGTGGATTCCCTGAATTCATTGGAGCGGCGTGACCGCCAAGTCGAATTTGGTTCCGGGGCCGCCGGATACAGGCCCTGGGCTTACCGAAGGGAGGATGCCTCCGGTTCCGGCGCGAAGACATCCTTTGCTGACTTGCTGAAACCAGAGAACAAGTCGTTCTTCGACGCCAATCCTGACCGGTTCAACCCCATTTCCCAGTCTGCCGACTCCAGGGCCTCCAGGGCCTGGGGGTCGCCTTCGATATTTCCTGCGGATCGGTCCTTAACATCGCCGGATTCAACGGAGCCGGGCTACAATGGATACACGGATCCGTCTGCCCGCGCGCCATCTTTGAATTCCGGCAGGGGCTTTGGCAAACAGGACGAAGGCAATTCGACCGGCTTGCCCGCGATGCGCCCCTACGACGATGGGCTTGGCCTGGGTTCCCAGGCGTACCAGCCTGCCCCGACTCGCAAAACGCCCCCTTCTACAACGCCAGGGGCGCCGCAACCGCAGAAGGGCGGGGCGACTCTGTCCAAGCCCAGAGATCCCACCTCCGTCTTTACTCAATGATCCGGGAAAAATTATGAAGGCCAAAAAGTTCGCCATGGTTCCACTGGCAAAAGGCCAGCTTTGGAAAATGGAGGACAAACACATCGAGATCATGGAAGTGGGCAAGACCCTCACCCATTATCGTCTCTTTCAAAGCCAAAAAAGGGTGCCGATCAGCCTGGGCGGCATTGCCACCGTTCAGGCCTACCTCCGGGCCAACGGCGCAAAACTCGTCAGAAAGGCAGCCGCGCTCAAGGCTTGAGGCCAAGCCCAAGCGACAGTTCCCCCGTTCCCAAACGCTTTTCCATCCCTTCCTTCTTGTGGGAGCGATTTCATGGATTCGGGTCATTTTCATCGCGGGACAGGACTTCGAACCGGAGCGCCCGCCTCGTAGAGTTTGATTTCTTTTGGCAAAGTCGCGGAGAGGGCCTGGTTCTTCTGCTCCACCGCCAACGCCAGGGCGCGCCGGGCGATGGCGGTGGCGTCCGCATAGCGCCCCGCTTCCGCGTAAGCCGCCGCCAGGGTGTTCAGAATCTCCGGATTCGCGCCGCCGGTCAACTGGTTGGCCGCTTCGGCCAGCGCCACCGCTTTCATCCCGTTGCGCAACGAAGCGTCGGATGCCGTGGCCAAAAGCCACGCCAGGTTGTTCTGGACCTGAAGCTGCCCGGGAGCGATTTCCAGAGCCTCCTGCCACGCGTCCCTGGCTTCCTTCATCAACCCTTTCTGGAAGAGCGCCAGACCCAGATCGGCCGGGGCGCCGGCAAAGCGGGGACGAATTTTCAACGTCTGCCGAAAACACACAATGGCTTCTTCCCATTGCCCGTGTTGCAGGAAATCCCTGCCCGCCTCAAACCATCTTTCCTCCGGCTCCGAACTGAGGACGGCGGTTTTTCCAAAGCAGGCCAGGGCATCGTCCAAGTCTCCTTTTTGGAGAAGGGCGTCGCCCAGGTTGTTGCGGACAGTCGTTTGACCCGGCTTGATTTCCAGGGCTTGGCGGAATTGCGCGATGGCTTGCTCCAACTCGCCGGCCTGGACGAGAGCCTTGCCCAGGTTGTTGCGGGCCTCCAGGTATGCGGGCTTGATTGCCAGGGCCTGGCGGTACTGCGCGATGGCCTCCTCACGATCTCCCTGCGCCAAAAGAGCATTGCCCAGGTTGTAATGCAACTCCGCGGCGCCGGGCGCCAGCTCCAGGGCTTTGCGGAATTGCGCGGCCGCCTCCTCCGTCTTTCCCTTCTGCATGAGATCCTTGCCCAGGTTGTTGTAGCTGGTCATGTTGCTGGGATTGATTTCCAGAGCCTGGCGGTACAGCACGATGGCTTCGTCCACCTCTCCCTTGCGGTCCAGAGCCACCCCCAGGTTGTCATGTCCAATCCAGGAGCCTGGATTTCGCGCCAGGGTCGCGCGCCAGAGCGTTTCCGAGCCGGCGTACATCCCGCATTGGCGCCAGGTGAACGCGCCGAGCAGGAGCAACAACGCCCCGCAAGCCGCCGGATGAAGCCACGCCGGGGGTTTTGCCATCCGGCGCAGCCCCCGCTCCATCGCCGCCGCCGCCAGCGCGATCGGGCCGAGGCACGCCACATACTGGTAATGATCCGCCACAAATGAATAGACAAACGTGTAAAGCATAATAAATCCCAGCACCGGACTCAGCGTCGCCGCAAAAAACGCCGCCGCCACCTCCACGCTTCGCCCGGCCCATCGCCGCCCGCGCCAGATCGCCGCCCCCAGGACCGCCGTCGCCAGCACCCAGCCATAAGCCGCGGGATCGGACGCCGAA
This sequence comes from Verrucomicrobiota bacterium, assembly GCA_050011995.1. Classification (GTDB taxonomy): domain Bacteria; phylum Verrucomicrobiota; class Verrucomicrobiia; order Limisphaerales; family Palsa-1400; genus JBEKOF01. The sequence goes on along the minus strand of JBEKIA010000040.1, from coordinate 11,706 downwards.
ATGGTCCAGCGCGGATAACTGAAAGTCAGGTTCGCCGGCCAGAGCAATTTGCCCGCATAAAACCAGAGCGCCCGGCTGGCAATCAGCCCCCGCTCCAGCCAGGGGATGTCGAACAGCTTGCCCTGCGCGCCCTGATGGTGGCCCTCCCACCAAACGGTCACCAGTCCCATGCCGATCCCCAGCGCCACGAACGGCGCCACCTGGGCCAGCCGCCGCCAGCCGATGGGGATTTTTTCCAGCCACAACATCAGAAGCAGCGCGGCCGGCAGCGTGCAGGCCGTCGTCTTGGCCGAAAGCGCCAGCGCGTAAAAAGCCAGCGCCAGCAGGTAGAATCGCCGCGGCCGCGCGGTCTTCTCCCGGAGGAACTGGAGCCACGCCAGCAGCGCGAGCAGGAAGAAAAAGGCCATCAGCACGTTCTTGCGCTCGGTGATCCAGGCGACCGATTCCACCTGCACCGGATGCAGCGCGAAGATCCCCGCCGCCAGCCACGCCCCCGGCGCGCGCAGCCCCGCCAGAAGCCGCCAAACCAGCAGCGCGTTGGCGGCGTGGATCAGGAGGTTGACCCAGTGGTAGCCCGCCGGGTTCAGACCCCAGAAAGGACGCTCCAGGTAAAACGTGGTGTAGGTCAGCGGAAAATACTGCGAGGGCGAATCGAGCGAAAACCAGATCCGCCGCAAGCCGTCCGGCGCGGTCAGCAACGGGTTTTCGGTCAAATACTCGTCATCGTCCCAGATGAAGCCGCCATGCCAGGCCGGCTGGTAGGCCAGCGCGATGGCGAGGACCAGGAGCAGCGCAAACCGCCAGTCATGCCCGCCGCATGCCGGCGCTGGATCCCGGGGAGGGGCGGGGTTTGCGGGAACCGCGGATGTTGGCGCGTCTGGCATCGTAAAACGGTTTCACATCAAATCCACCGGATCAATGTCCACCGTCATTTTCACCTCCTCGGGCAACGTCAGGCCGGCGCTCAATTCGGCCAGCAGCAGGCTCAGCCGGCTCATTTGGCGCGTCAACAACATGATTTGAAAGCGGTACTCCGTTTTCGTCCGGGCCAGCGGCGCGGCGGCGGGGCCTTTGAGGATCAAATCGGCCAGGCCCCCGGTTTTTTTGGCCAGCTCGCGCTTCAAATAATCGGCGGAGAATTTCACCTTTTCCTCGTTGCGGCCCCGCAGCAGAAGCAGGGCGATGCGGGTCAGGGGGGGATACTTGAGTTGCCGGCGAAACTCCATTTCCTGCTCGTAAAAGCCGTGGAAATCATGGCGGCGGGCGTACTGGATGGCGGGATGAAAGGGCGTGAAGGCCTGCACCAGCACTTCGCCCTCCACGTCGCCGCGCCCGGCCCGGCCCGCCACCTGCGTCAACAATTGGAACGTCCGCTCGCTCCCGCGAAAATCCGGAATGTGCAGGCCCAGGTCGGCGTGAACGATCCCCACCAGCGTCACATTGGGAAAATGCAGGCCCTTGGCGATCATTTGCGTGCCGACCAGGATGTCTGTTTTCCCCGTCCGCACGTCCCCCAAAATCCGCCGGTAATCCTCCTTGCGCTTCATGGCGTCCGAGTCCATCCGCTGGATCCGCGCCTGGGGAAAGAGCGACGCCAGGGTGGACTCGACGCGCTCGGTTCCCAGGCCGGAATAGCGGATGGCCGGATTGCGGCATTTGGCTTGGGGACAAACCAGCGGCGCGGCTTCCTCATGGCCGCAGATGTGGCATTTCAACCTTTGCTCCTGCCGGTGGTAGGTCAGCGAAACGCTGCAATCCGGGCATTGCGCCACGTAACCGCACAGCTCGCATTGCAGCGAGGTCGCATAACCGCGGCGGTTTAAGAACAGGATGGTTTGTTCCTTGCGCTCCAGCCGTTGCAGGATCGCCTCCTTCAAGGCCGGGGAGAAAATGCTGTTTTTCTTCTCGTGCCGCGCCGCCTGGCGCATGTCCACCACGCGGACGACGGGCATTTTCTTGTTGTCGGCGCGCGCGGGCATTTCCAGGAGCCGGTATTTTCCCCTTTGCGCGTTGTAATAACTTTCCAGGCTGGGGGTGGCCGAGCCGAGCACCACCACCGCCTCCTCCATTTGGGCGCGCACCACCGCCACGTCGCGCGCGTGGTAGCGGGGCGCTTCCTCCTGTTTGTAGGAATGCTCGTGCTCCTCGTCCACGATGATCAGCCCCAGCCGCTCCACCGGCGCGAACACGGCGGAGCGCGCCCCGATGGCGATCCGGGCGCGGCCCTGGCGGATTTTGTGCCATTCGTCATGGCGCTCCCCGGCGGACAAATGGCTGTGCAGCACGGCGACCAGCGTGGGCCGCGGCCCGGCGCTGAAGCGCGCCTTGAAGCGCTCCACCGTTTGCGGCGTGAGCGAAATCTCCGGCACCAGCACAATCGCTCCCTTTCCCTGCTCCAGCGCCAGCGCAATCGCCTGCAAATACACTTCCGTTTTCCCGCTGCCCGTCACGCCGTGCAACAGAAAGGCCTGGCGCCCCGGCCCGCCGCCCTGCAGCGCGGCGCTGATTTCCCCCAGGGCGCGCGCCTGCTCGGCATTCATCGCCAGACTTTGCGTGGGCAGGATGATTTCCCGCGCATACGGGTCGCGCTCCGATATTTTGGGGGCGATGGCGAGCAGCCCCTTGTCCTCCAGCCGCCGCACGGTTTGGCCGGCCGCGCCGGTGGCTCGCAACAATTCCTGCAACGGCGCCTCCGCATGGCCGCGGGCAAATTCCAAAATCTCCTCCTGCCGGCGGCTCAACTTGGGGCCGGGGCCGTGCTGCGGCAGGGCGCGCACGAACAATTGTTCGCGCCAGCCGTCCTTCTCCTTCCGCACCGCCTCCGGCAAGACGGTTTTCAGAGCCGCTTCCGGCCCGCAGCAATAGTATTCGCCCATCCAGCGCGCCAACCGCAGGATGGCCGGGCTGACATGCGACTGGCGTCCGATCACCTTGAGCAGCGGACGCAAGTTGGGATGCGGCGAGGTCTCGGCCAGCGCGGTGACGCAGCCGAGGACCTGGCGGCGGGCAAACGGCGCCTTCACCCGCGTGCCCACCATCACCTGCCCGGCCAGTTCGGCGGGGATGAGGTAATCGAACTCTTTGCCCAGAGCCAGATCCAGCGTGACACGAGCGATCATGGGAGAAATGCTAAAGGCAAAAGGACGAAGGCTAAATGACAAACTTTGGGGTGATGCCCCCGGCGATGACCCCGGCGACGCCTGCCCCCGGCGACGCCGCCCTGACGACCGACTTTGAACGCGATTTCCAAGAGAAGGGAATCCAGACCTTGCGCGCCGCGTATCGGGCCATGCCGCTTTGAGCCATGTTTCCTCATTTTTACGTCCCAAAGAATATCTTGATTAGCCTTGATTAGCCTTGATTGGCCGTGTCTGGCAAGCTGCTCCATTGGCCGCAAGTTGTTCATGATCAGAGATTTGGATTGATTTGCCGCGAAAAGGCGCGAGAGAAAGGCTTTTCACCGCGAACCACGCGAAAAACGCGAACAAAGGCAAATCTGTTTTCGCGTATTTCGCGTATTTCGCGGTGATCCACTCCGGATTTGTTGCGCCTTCTTGCCCCGAAAGCTTTCGGGGTTGACATTTCTCTGGCGGAAGCCTGGGCGAAGGGGGATACATGCCTTTGCGGAAAACATCTTGTTGGATTTGCGTCATTCATCACTATTCCAGCGCGGCATGACGGCAACCTCGGCTGAACCAACCATTTTTTGCCATGTCCCGAAAAAACTTATTTTTTTTGGCTTCATTTGGCTTCATTTGGCTTCATTGGGATGGCTGGCGACAGGGGCGGAGAGGGAATGGAGTGATGGAGTGGGGGTCCTCCTGTAGCGGCGGTCTGTGACCGTCGCCTCTGCGCTGGACGCCTCCTCCAGGAGGCGACTCCAGACTGCGTCTTCGTCTCTCACGCCCGGCATTATACCATAGGTTCTAATGTTCGCGGCATCTTTTTTTTGGAAAAACTTGCGGGCGATGACCTTGCATGGCCGATTTCCTGCTGCAAAGGTACTAATAGGCGCCCCTTTCCATGTAGCGGCGGTCTATGACCGCCGCCGAACCGATTCCCTCCGCCCGCCTCCGCCTCCCGGTGACGGATTTCTCTTTACGGCCTGTATCCTCCACCCTAATTTCCGCACATGGCCAAAAAGACCCCGCCATTGGAAGAACAGGCCGTTCACCCGCCCGCCGACACAACCGCATCGGCGGCCACACGCCGCCTACCTATCTGGTAAAGCAATTCAACGAATTCCGAAGGGCCGCTCAAAAAACATATCGTGAGAAACGGCCGTATCCCTATTCGGCAATTCACGGTCAAATTGAATCCGTGTTTGGAGACCCAACCTATTATCTGCATCAAAGCCGGTTTGGTGATCTCGTTGCGTTCTTGAAGCAGCGAATAGACGCGACACCTGCTGGATTGCGAAATCAGAGGTTAGGAATTTTGAGTTACCATAGCTTTGAGGAGCACAAGTCGAAATCGAGAGGTGAGGAATAACCCGGCCGCGGGGCCAGACCCGCATAAACGCATATTTTCGTTTTGTTCCCCTATGGCGCAGCAGGCTCGCCGCAAGAGGGGTCACCCATAGTGTGGTTCATTTTTGCGTGGTCTTTTCGAGACGAACATCAGTCAAATAGCACCTGCTTCTTGGGCCTGCGAGCAGAGTATGTCGCTCCTGCCGGAGTTTGGAAGGCCTGTCGGTCGCGGTCTGGAAAGATGTCCCCCCTCACATGGCTTAAACAAAGTCGTGGCCAGTGAATTTGGACTTGGCAGGGATCCCGATTCGGAATCGGGAAGCCGTCCGCGGGTCGTCGTGACTGAAGCGGTCGCCTCGGCGAGGCGACCCCACCTTGAAAGCCTTCCCGACAAATAACGCGCGGCTGCGGATTTACTTAAACTGCTCTGACGGGGGTGCGAATTCAGCGGCGCTCTGCCGAGACGCCGCTACGGGTGCAAGGATGTCGCCGCTCGCGGGGCCGGAATTGAAATCCGCTTCGATCACACATCAATCATCGGGCCGCCGCCGTCGTCGGAGGGGGGCGGGCGGGGGGCCTGCGCATCTCGCAAACCTTTGTGTGTCGCTTCCTTTTGCCCGGATACTGATTTCCTCCAGCCGCGAAGCGTTTGGCGTGGCGCGGGCGGCGCGATTTCAGAGGGCGTGAGGGGGGCAGAGCCGGGACGGCTCTGCCACTTTGGATTGATTTACCGGGCAGGCAGGCCCAGGACTTTGCGCGCCTCGACTTCCGGGTTGGCGTCGGTTCGATGGAACAGGGTGTATGTCGTGACGAACTCCATCGTCTGGCCGGCGGGCAAGATCCTCAGCGGCCCAAAGCATTCCAGTTCCACATAAGGGGCGTCCGTGCCGGGATTGGTGTAGATCACGGTGTTGCAGCCGCCATTGGGATAATTGGTTTGGGACAATCCAGCCACCCGCGGGGCGTCAATGCGCATCGCCCAATTGGTCCCAACCCAGGCCAGTGAATTGGCGTCAAACCCCAGGTGGCGCTCCGCCGCCAAATCGCGCGTGAACGAAATCAAACCGTTCGTGTTCTGGAACCGGGCCGGCAGACCCCGGCCGAGTTGGAAATAATTTGCGCCGGGGAAAATGGACTGCGCAGGCACGGGCACATAAAAACCCACCGCATCCTGGACCTGCGTGATGACCCAGACCGAGACGGGTTTGTTGGTCCAACTGGTGGAATTCACCCGCTGGAAAACCGTCTTGATCCGCATCGCCGCTTGCTCGGGGTCCAATTCGACGGTTCGCGCGACTCGAATCTGATAGTCGGCATCCACAACCCCGGTCAGGGTCACGGCCCCATTGGTGATCCCGCAGGCGCAGGGATTGCCATCAAACCCAAACGGCGGCGACCACGGCGAATGCCGCGGCCAATCCGATTGCGGGGCGGGCCACGACTTGTCTCCGCCAATCGCGCCGGGAGTGTTCCAATTGGTCGGGGACGATGTGGTTCCGTAAAGCTTGGTATTTTCCCAGAACGGCCCGTTGGCGCTCCCGGCGAACCGGAACTGCATGACGCGTCCGGCCTCGGGAACGACCAAAGCCTCCACCCGTCCGTTGCTGATTAGGATCGCTTGGGTCCAGCCATGATAGTTGGTGACCACAGCCGTGTTTGGCCGATGGCCTTGGGACCCGATGGACTGCATTCCGGGCTGCGCGGGCTGGCTCATCAGGCTGCCGCCTGACAAGACCGCCATGATCCCCAACCCAATGGCCGGGCGTCTCCCCGCGTTCGGAACCATTCTCCGGCATCCCCGTTTTGACAGGGCAAGAATCCGGCGCAACGCCGGCCTGAAATCATTAAACATGGCCGAGCGTATCACGGCCAGACGACCTGTGTCAATTCCGGGCAGTCATTCCCTTTGCCGGGAACCTGCACGGCCTGCCGTTGCCTCTCCTTTGGGCTGCGCACAAATAAATGCGATAACCGGAATTACCCGGCTCTCGGACGGTTCTCACAATAAGTGAGAGCGGCCAAAATGGCATCCAGAACCTGATCGAGGCGCTTGCCCGTATCTTCCGCCAAGAATCGCAACACAAAATATCCATGCTGCTGGAGCAGGGCGTCCTTCCGCCGGTCTCGCCGATACGCGTCAGCATCAGCGAAATGGTGCGCGCCATCCAACTCAATGGCCACGCCGGCTTCCGCGCATAAGAAGTCCACTTCCATCTTGCCGTTGCCATCGAAGGAAATCGGCAACTCCATATTCAAATGAAAACGACCGGCTGCCGCAGGCAAGGTTTGCAGACGGCGAAAAAGAAAGGCTTCGCTGGCGCTCCGGGCGCGAGCTTCTCCCTCGGCGCTGGCGTCGGGTGATCTGGCCATATACACGAACAGATTCGCCAGTGGAACATCCACACCGTCGCGGATAAGCCGGCGAACGCTGGCGGCGTAATCCCTTTTCCATTCCGGATCAATCGGAAGAGGCACTTCGGACGGCCAACCCGGCAGAGCGCTGCCTGGCAGCAAAATGGTGTAACCGAGCGATTCATATCCCCGGCACCGTCTGTCAAACATTCTGGAAAACATGGGGACATTCAGGTCCGCATAATCATAAACGCGCACTTCCCGTTTGCCCTCATGCAAGCGATGAAGCCGACCGACATACTGCGCAATGGTTCCCCGCCACGAAATCGGCAGCGCCAGGAACAACGTGTCCAAACGAGGATCGTCGAAACCTTCGCCGATGTATCCTCCAGTGGCCAAAACAACGCGTCCGACAGTGTCAGGAATCTGGGCCAATTGCGCGAGCGCGGCGGCCAACGCCCTTTTGCTTTGACCTCCCTGCAGCAGAATCAAGCGTGGAATTTCCGGGGACAGTAGCTGGGCCAGACATTGCAGGTGTTCAATCCTTTCGGTCAGCACCAAAGGAGACCGCCCCTCCTTCGTCGCGCTGACAATGTCCGCGCAGATCATTTGGTTTCGCTTCTGGTCCTTCCACAAGGCTCCATACAAGAGCTGAAATTCCGCGCGCGGATCAGGATCGGGAGCCTCCGCGTGAAACCCAGTCGGGCGCACCAGCACATGATGAGAAAAAGGGCGCGATGCCGCCTGGGCTTTCGCGTCCACCCGATGTCGAATCGGGCCGCACTGCATGAAAATGATCGGGTGGTGGCCATCCTTGCGGGTCGCCGTGGCCGACAAACCGAGGATGAACTTGCCTTTGGCGCGGCGGACGGCCAATTCAAAACTGCGCGCTGAAACGTGATGGCACTCATCGACAATCAGTTGGCCATAATCGGCGACGCGATCGTCCACCGCCTCTTTGCGAACAAGGCTCTGAATAAGTGCCACATCCAGCGCGCCGGTCAGCTTGTGTCGTCCTCCGCCCAAACGTCCGATGGTTTTGGGCGGCACCCCGAGAAAAGAGGAAAGGCGCTCGATCCACTGCTCAAGGAGTTGCTGACGATGAACCAGAATCAGAGTATTGACACCGCGTTGAGCTATAAGCCAGGCAGACACGACGGTTTTGCCAAACGCCGTCGTCGCCGCCAGAACGCCCGTGTCATGTGCAAACAGCGCCTCGGCAGCCGCTTGCTGATCGGGCCTCAACTCGCCGTGAAAATCAACCTTCAATGGCACGCCGATGTATCGCTCATCGCGGAGAACCGCCTTAATTTTGAGCGCCCCAAGTGTTTGCATGACGTCATCCAGGCACCCGCGCGGCAGAGCGAAATGCTTCGCATGATCTTCGGCGCATGAAATGATTCTTGGCTTGTTGTAAGTCGGCAGGCGCATGGCTTGCGCGCGATAGAATTCGGGATTTTGAAATGCTGCCAAACGCAGCAATCGGTTCCGCAGGCCGGGCGCAAGATTTTCTTTGGCGAGGTAGATTTGGTCTCCGAGGATCAACTCGAGTGTGTCTGGCAAAGGTCCTGGAATGGGCGGGTCCTTTTGGCGACGCGAAGGGGGCGCCGTCCAAGGATCGGCATCATCCTCATCGGCCAAAGCCACGCGAACCCCAATGATCCGTCCTTTGGATTCCGCGTCGCGCACAAGAGCCTCGACTTGCGCCCTGCTCATTCGCCGCACTGATGCCAGGAATGCCCATTGATCGGCGTGCGGAACAAACTTGTCATCAAGAAAAACTGTGTTGCCGTGCTGGCGGGCCTGTTTCTGGAGCGGCAATGCAATCAGATTTCCGAAGCCGCCTTTGGGCAGCGTGTCCTGATTGGGAAAGAGGCGGTCGTAGGAATCGAAACCAATTTCCGGACGGGTTTCCATCGTCTCGGTGAGGATGTGCGAGCCCAGTTTGCGCGCCAGGGCAGCGGGAATGGCCTCTTCAAAGAAAAACCAGACATGGCCGCCGCTGCCCGACCGCGAGCGTTCCAAGACGGCGGGCACATCCAGCCGGCGGCAAGTGTCAAGATAAGCGGCTGCATCCCATTGCCAATCTCCGCCGTCGAAGTCCACCGCCAGAAAGAAACAAGTCTCGTCCAACAACATGGCATAGGCACCGATGACAAAGTCTAATCCCCTGTCGTCCCGGCCCGAAAGATGCCAGCCGATCACTTCGTCGGTGATCTGAAAAAAGCGGCGATGAGGGCAGTCCGTGCATTTGATTTGCGGTTTTTCGCAGACGCCACGAACCCATTCATTGGCGCAGGCAGGCGCGTAGCCGGACTTTCCGGTCTTTCGACTCTCGAAACGGCGGGGATAGACATCCTCCCGGCCCCGGAACAAAGATCGAAACAACTTGATCTTGGCCGTCGGCGGAGAATGATTTGTGACTGTGGGGCTGGCGCGTCCCGAAACGTCCGCAGACCGCGGACCACGCTGCGCCTGGCAGCCACCGTTTTGGTGAGACGTTTCCACGCGGGCATTATAGACAACAGCGATCGTGCCGGCGAATTTGTTTTTGGGGCAAGCTCCCCTAAATTTCACTCCCTGGCGTCTTTTAATTTGAGTCAATTCGCCAACGGCAAGCTGAGTTTTTGCACTTGCCGAAATGAAACGGCCTGTGATAGTCTGTCTTACTCTTGAAGAAGATTTTGCTTTGGTTTGGTCATTGCAAGACGTTGCATTACGTGTCACTCTGCAAAAGCAAGACAATAATGCGAGCAGAAAAGCTCGTTGATTTTGATGCAAGGCGTTGCACATCAATAGGTTGGCAGGATAGCTCAGTTGGTAGAGCAGAGGACTGAAAATCCTTGTGTCCCCGGTTCAATTCCGGGTCCTGCCACCACTTTAAAACCCATGCACCCCATGCCACTTGGTCCGCATGGACCTGCCAGCGCGCGATTGTCGGGATGTCCAGGCCCGCCTCACTGCGCCGGGTGACAAATAATTGCTAATTCACTTGGGAGGCGGGGACGGGGGCGCGGCGGGGTTTTGGAGATCGGCGAAGATGATGACGCCCGCGCCGGTCTGGAGCAGGCTCAGGACTTTGACGCCGACTTGCTGGCCCACCAGGGGTTGGGCTTGATTGATGACGACCATCGTGCCGTCGTTGAGATAGCCGATGCCCTGGCCCCTGTCCTTGCCCTCGCGCACAACCCGCAGGCTCAGAACCTCGCCCGGCAGGATGACGGGCTTGAGGGCGCTGGCCAGCTCGTTGATGTTGAAATGGGGAACGGATTGCAGTTCGGCCACCTTGCCCAGATTGTAGTCGTTGGTGAAGAGCTTGGCCCCGAGCGCGCGGGAGAGCCGGACCAATTTGGCGTCCACCTCGGTCTCCTCGGGAAAATCGGCGTCGTGGATCTTGACTTCGTTGCGCTTGTTTTGCTGGAGGCGGGTCAGCATTTCCAGGCCGCGCCGGCCGCGGGCGCGGATGATCGGGTCGCCGGCATCGGCGATTTCCTGGAGTTCGCGCAAAACGAAACGGGGGACCACGATCATCCCTTCCAGGAAATTGCCGTCAATCAGGTCGGCAATGCGCCCGTCAATAATAACGCTGGTGTCCAGGACGAGCAGGTTCTCGGGCCGGCTCTGGGAGGCGAAGCGCACATAGGGGATGATGAGGGAGAAATCCTCCTTGTTGCTGCGCATGGCCAGGACCATGCCGATGTAGCTGAAGCCGAGAAACAAACAGAGCCGGATCAGCCAGCGCTGGCCTTCCAGGGAGAAATCGAAAAGCCCGGAGCGGTCCACCATATACGCAATCGCCGTGCCCAGGATCAGCCCGAAGGTGGCGGCGGAGAACGCGCGCAGGGAAAAGCCCTTGAGCATTTCGTCTATGGCAATGAGCAGCCCGCCAAACCCAAAGCCGATGAGCAGGCCCTGCGGCGCGCTGCCGATCAGGTCCGGCTTCAACTGGCTGACGGCGTAGCCGCCCGCGATGCACAGGCTCAAAAACAAAACCCGAATGACCTGAATGGGGCGCATAATGGCGGGGGGTTGGGGGTTCTTCGGGGCGTCAGCGCCCCGGCGCGTTGGTGGCGGAGGGTTTGGGTTTCCATAACGCCTTCCAAATCCCGTTCTGGTTGAGGTACTGGCCGAAGCGGGCGAACTGTTCGGCCATGTCGTTGATGCGGGCGAGGAGGGTGGCGAAATCGGCTCTCATTTTTTCGTCCTTCAACAAACTCCCGGCCAGGCCCTGGCCGGCCTGGAGGCCCTCCGCCAATTGTTGCAAGGAAGCCGAGGCGGCTTTGATGTTTTTCACGGCATCCGTCACGTCGCCGGTGTTGGTGGAGATGGCGCGGTCCAGTTGGTCGGCCATGCTGTTGAGCTTGCGCGCCAGCGCCGCCAGATTGGTGATGGCGGGGTGGACAGAGGGAAGATTGGACTCCAGCATGGCGCGGACTTCCCTGGCTATGCCGGCGGTGTCCGCGGTCGCGGACTCAAAATTGGTCATGGTGGCATCGAAATTGGTCAAGGCCGCGGCATTCAAAATGGTGTTGTTCACGTTCGTGACCGCCTGGTCTATGGCCTGCATGGTCTTTTGTCCTTGTTCGACAAATCCGGAAATGGAACGCACCGCCTCCTGCATGTTCAACGGCTTTTCGCCCATGATGGTTTGGCCATTGGTTAACAGCGGCGCCTTGTTTTCCGCCGCCACATCCCCTTCCGCAGGGGTCACTTCAATGTATTGATCGCCTAGAAAGCCCAGCGCGTCAATGTGAAACCGGGCGTTCTGGCGGATTTTGTATTTGGCGAGAATCTCCACCGTGATGTCCACCGACCGGCCGTCCGGGCTGAGGGTGGTGGCGGTGACTTTGCCGACGGGAACGCCGGCCATCATGACGTCGGCGGC
>JBEKIA010000039.1:0-23008 GCA_050011995.1 Verrucomicrobiota bacterium | reverse complement strand
GTTCCTGGACGTGTCAACAATGGCGAGGATTGCGGCCTTGAGCGCGGCAGGCAATTCGCCCCAGGCCGCGACTACTTGCGACAGGTTCCGCCAGTCATTGCCGGGAATCTGTGCGCGTGGTTGTGTATAGCCCGTTTCACCATCATTCGTAACGGGTTGATTTTCCGCAGGTTGTGTATTGCCGCCGCAACCGCCGCCGCGCATTGGTCGGGCTCAAATTCCAAGTGACCCAAAAGACCTCGATACGAAGTCCTCAATGTGGTGGCGACCTTTTGGATCGTTGCCCTGCAAATCAAGCACTTGCGCTGCCGCCCACCCCTCAACCATGAAATTTCGGCTAATGGAGAATCCTTCATCCTGTCCAACCCCCTCTTCCTTGGTTGCGGCTGGCCGCGCTGCGCCTTTTCGCGGCAAGCAAAACCAGTCGCGCTCAATTGCTCATTTCCCATGCTCCTCATGCCCGCGCGAAAATTCTCAAAAAGAGGGCTTGCCAAGCGGTCGGAGACTGACTATTCTTCCTCACTATTTTGCGGACGCCGTCTGGACGGCGGGCGGTAATAAGTCGTGGCGCCGCGCCGCCACGAAATGACACATTATGCCAGTCAGAATTCGAATGAAGCGGGTGGGAGCCAAAAATGCTCCTTTCTTCCGCATTGTGGTGGCCGATTCCCGCAGCCCCCGGGACGGCAAGTTTATCGAGGAGATCGGCTCCTATCAGCCCCGCAAGAAGGGCCAAAACGTCCAGATGGACCTGGAGCGGGCCAAGTATTGGCTGGGCAAAGGCGCGCAACCGAGCGAGACGGTTTCGAGCTTTTTGAAGAAACTGGGCAAAGCGGCGGCGGCCGCTTGATTTTTACCGGCTTATGCAAGCGTTCCTGGAGTTTGTTGTCAAAGGCCTGGTGGATCATCCCGATCAAGCCACGGTCACTCCGATGGTCAAGGACACGCTGACCATTTATGAGTTGCGCCTGCATCCGGACGACGTGGGAAAGGTGATCGGCCGCCAAGGCATCACCATCAACGCCATCCGCTCCCTGCTCCTGGCCGGCAGCGCCAAGAAGGGCCTCCGTTGCGCCCTGGAAATCGTGGAGGACAAACCGAAGGCCCCGTGAAACGGACGCCCGCGCGGCGCCCCGGCGCGAGCATGAAAATTGATGTGCTCACCTTGTTCCCGGAGATGTTTTCCGGGCCGATGGACGCGAGCATCATCCAGCGGGCGCGCCAGACCGGGTTGTTGGATTTGCGGGTGCATAATCTGCGCGATTACACTCACGACAACTATAAAACGGTGGATGACCGGCCCTTCGGCGGCGGGCCGGGCATGGTGCTCAAATGCGAGCCGGTTTTTGAGGCCCTGGAGGCGCTGGCCGGCGCCCGGACCCGGGTGGTTTTGCTCAGTCCGGCCGGACGGCTCTTCCGCCAGAGCGTGGCGCGGGAATTGGCGGCCTGTCCGGCTTTGCTGTTTATTTGCGCGGCCTATGAGGGGGTGGATGAGCGGGTCTGCCAGGAGTGGGTGGACGACGAATTGTCCATCGGCGATTATGTGCTGACCAACGGAACGCTGGCGGCGATGGTGGTGATTGACGCGCTCACGCGCCTGCTGCCGGGCGCTTTGGGCGATGACCAGAGCGCGGTGGACGAGTCCTTCAGCGGCGGGCTGCTGGAATATCCGCACTATACGCGGCCGGCCGACTTTCGCGGGATGAAAGTTCCGCCCGTCTTGTTGTCGGGCAACCACGCGGCCATTGAGCAATGGCGCCGCGAACAGGCGCTGGCCCGCACGGCGCAACGGCGGCCCGATTTGGCCGGGAAAGAGCAGATTTTATGAACCAGATATTATTAGACAAAATTGAATCCGAGCAGTATCGCAAGGAACCGGCCGTGTTTGCGGTCGGCGACAGCGTGCGCGTCCATACCAAAGTCGTGGAAGGCGACAAGGAACGCATCCAGATTTTTTCCGGCGTCGTCATTGGCCGGCGGGGCCACGGATTGAATTCCACGTTCACCGTGCGCCGCATCAGTTATGGCGAAGGCGTGGAGCGGGTTTTCCCGGAACATTCCCCACGCGTCGAGAAGGTGGAAGTCGAGCGCAAAGGCTCGGTCCGCCGCGCCAAATTGACCTATCTGCGCCAGCGCATCGGCAAGAGCGCCATCTTGGTCAAGGAAAAGGAAGGCCGCGTCGTCAAAGGCGCGCCGGCCCCGGTCGCGGTGGCTCCCGCCGCGGAGCCGTCCACTGCCCCGGCAACCGCCCCCGCCCCGGCCCCGCAATCCGCAACGGCCGCCGCCGCAACTGCCCCCGCCGCCGCCCCGGCGCCCGAAGCCGCGGCCGCGCCAGCCGCCCCCGCCAAGTAAAGCAGGGATTCCGCCGGTCACCAGGACTCCCGCAACTCTTGCGGCGTCATGCCTTTGGCCCGCAGGGTCCTCAGACTCAACGCGTCATGCCGTTTGGCCAGCCGCGCGCCGGAGTCGTCCGTGACCAGCGGGCAGTGATAAAAAGCCGGGGGCGTCAAATCCAGGGCGCGATACAATAACAATTGCCGCGCGGTGGAGAGCAGCAAATCCGCGCCGCGCACCACTTCGGTGATCTTCATGGCCGCGTCATCCACCACCGCGGACAATTGATAAGCCGGCACATCCTCGCGCCGCCAGACCACAAAATCGCCAAAATCCCGGCCCGCCTGGAATTGTTGGCCGCCGAAAAAGCCGTCGGTAAAAGTGATTCGCTCCCCCTCCGGCACACGGAACCGCCAGTTGGCCCCATTGGCATCGGGGAGCTCCGGCGCGATTCCGGCGCGCGGGCGGCAGGTTCCGGGGTAGATGGGTTCCTCTTCCCCGGCATGAGGCGCCTGCAAGGCGCGCAAGACGTCCTGGTGCGAACAGCGGCATGGATAAATCCAGCCCGCCTGCCGCAGCTTTTCCACGGCCGCGCGATAGAGAAGGCCGCGCCCGCTTTGTGAATAGGGGCCGAAAGGTCCGCCACAGTCCGGCCCTTCCTGCCATTGGAATCCGAACCAGCGCAAGTCCTCCATCATGGCGTCCACAAATTCCAGGCGATATCGCCGGGCGTCCAGGTCTTCATTGCGAAGCACCAGCGCGCCGCCCGCGGCGATGGCCCGCTGCTGGGCCGTCCAAAACGTCCGCGCGTGGCCCAGGTGCAAATAGCCGGTGGGCGAAGGCGCTAATCGTCCGCGATACATGAGCGCAGAATGCAGAAGGCGGAAGGCACAATAAAGAGCAATGATTTTCATTGGCGCTTCTCCCAACGCATAATAAACTGGGTTTGTGCCGCGGAACAAAAGTCCCATCGAAGTCCAGTTTGATCCCGCCCGCGCCATTCCGGCCGCCGCGTTGGTGGATTACCAAGGCGGCTCGATTGTCAGCCGGGAAATCTTGAAAGGCGCGACCGGCAAGGTCACGCTGTTTGCCTTCGATGCGGGCGAAGGCTTGAGCGAGCACACCTCGCCCTTCAACGCCCTGGTCCAAATTGTCGAAGGCGAGGCGGAAATCACTATTTCCGGCCAGCCGCACCGCGTCCAGGCGGGCGAATTGATTCTGATGCCCGCCGGGCAGCCGCACGCCCTCAAGGCGCTCCAGCGTTTCAAAATGGTCTTGACGCTGATTCGCTCCTGACCCTTATGGTTTGGCGGCCACGCGGAGGCGGAAGGCGCCGCTGATCGGGGTTTCGGGTGTCAGGCGAATGTCGTAGCCCGGCACAGCGTTGGCGCCGTAGCCGGAGGGGACTCCAATCGCCGAACTAAGAAACAACATCGTGCCGTTGGCATCCACGCGGCCGCGGCCATGCAATGGCTTGCCGGAGCGGAGCGCGACAAGGCAGTATTTCCCGCCGCCGGAGAGAGTCATCCAGTGAACGTTACGCTTGGAGGATCGGAAGGAAAGGTCTGTGCTCATCGCCGATCCCGATGGATTGCCGATGTGATCGGGCGGATACTCGGTCCATAGGTTTTCGCTCAACCACGTCATCCGGTCCGTGGAGGAGGGCAGGAGGAATTTAAGCCCGGCTTCCAACGCGCCGGCGTTGGTGGCTTTCCAGTCGAGATTCCAGGCGACGTCCGCCTGGGCGTCGGCGCCGATATCGAGCGTGTAGTGGAGTTGTCCTTTGCGTTCGTCTGATCCGGCCAGATACACGTCAGCCGTCACGGAGATTTTGGCGACAGCTCCATCCATTTTTGCGGTGACAACCGCATTCGTGAGCCTGGGCGGCTGGCTGTTGCTGATCGGGCCGGAACCGCCGCGCCCCCGGCCCCCGCCGCCGCCGCGAGCCGGAGTGGCCCCCAACTCGCCTTCGCCCAGATTCAGGATCGGCCCGCCAAGGACCACATCCTGGCCGCCCGCCCGCCATGAGGCAATCTGGCCGGTTTGCTTGTCTAATTCCAGGCGCGTTCCCGCAGTTTCCACGACAACGCCCGGCCCGGCTTCCGACAGCCGGACAGGCTCAGCGGAGACAAGAGCAGGCGGAGGAACGGGAGGTTGATACGCCGGCGCGCGCAATGTTGTAGCATAAATACTGCGGCCATCCGGATGAATGAACTCAAGGCGCAGCGTGTCCATTCCCGCCGTGGCTGGGAACGACGCCTCCGTGGAGGTCTGAGGCGCGCAGGCAACGTGGCTGTCGCCGCGCGCCAGTTCCTTCCCTCCGGCCAGCGCCTGCCACCGGCAGGTCAGCTCGGAAAGGTCGGTGAAAGAATACCGGTTCTGAATTGGGACGACACACCGGCCGTTTGCCGGAACCACTTCGCGCGCGGCGGTCGTTACCGGGCTATAGACCATTTTCACGCTCCAGTAGGCCGGCTTGAGCTTGCGGTCGGAGGTGACGATGCCTTTGTAATTCTCCTCCCTCATGCCGGTTGCCGCGTCCACGCCTCTGCGGTCGGGAAACTTGTCCGCCATGCCCTGGTCCTGCCATTCCCAAATCCACGAACCGGCGATGCCCTTGGCCGGCCAGACCACATCCCAGATGTTGACAAGCGCCTGGCCCCAGAAATCCTGGCTGCCGTAATCGTAGTCCATCACCGAGCGCACACAAAAAGTGTGCGGTTCTTCGGTGAGGATCACGGGTACTTTGGACCGGTTTGGAGGCGCGGCTGTTTGCTTGAGCGCGTCCGGGCTTGGATAATGATAGTCCTCGAAGTCGGTCCGCGGATTTTGGCCCAGGTTCTGTTGGGAAATGTAGGCCAGGCGCGTCGGATCATTCGCCTTCATGTAATCAAAGGCGGTTTGCGCGTTAGGACCGTAGCCGCTTTCGTTGCCCATGCTCCAGGCCAGAACACAGGGGCGATTCTTGTCGCGCGCCAGAGTTTCCCTGGAGCGCAGCAGGAACGCCCATACGGCGTTGGTGTTGCGCAGGCTGAATTGCGGGTCGTCCGCCACCCAGCAGAAGGGCACCTCGTCAAGCACATAGAAACCCGCCTCATCGCAGAGTTCGAGGAAGCGCGCCGAATGGTTGTAATGGCTGGTGCGAATGGAATTGATGTTGGCCGCCTTCATCAAGGCGATGTCGGTTTTCCAGCATTCCTCGGTCAAGGCGTGGCCGTAAGGGGAAAATTCCTCGTGGCGGCAGGTGCCGGTGCATTTGATCGGAACGCCGTTCCAAAGCAGCACGCCGTTGCGGTTTTCGATCTTGCGAAAGCCGAAGCGCTCCTGAACAAGCTCTGTCCGATTCGGTTGCGCAGGCTGGACACCAAAGTCTGTCAACGTGAAGACCACGTAATAGAGGTTGGGCTTTTCCGCCGACCAGAGTTTGGGTGACTGGACCGGCGCTTCCAAGCCGACGGTCAACACGTCAGCCGAGCCGTTCACAGTAATCTCCCCCTCCCCCATCGTAACGTTCTCCTCGGGCCGAATGCTTCCAGACAATGGGTTAACAGGCAAACGCCTCCCGGGGATGGAAACTTTTTGGCCATCCACCCCATACAATTCCCCGCTCACTCCAACGGTCGTTCCGGCTGGGCAAACCACGCGCACCACCGCCTTGAGGGTCGCATCTTTGTAGTTCGCATCGAGGTCCGTGGTGATGGTCACGTCGTCAATATGCACCGGCGGCAAGGCCACGAGGTAATTGTCGCGATAAATGCCGCCCAGGCACCAAAAGTCCCCTTTGTCCATGCTTCCGGACGGCGTCTTCTTATAGACGCGCACCGCGAAGAGGTTGCTCTTGCCCGGTTGCAGCGCGCTGGTCACATCAATGTCAAACGCCGTGAAGCCGCTTTCGTGGTAGCCGGCGCGCTGGCCGTTGACCCACACTTCCGCGCCGTCATAGACGCCGTCGAAATGCCACAGCACCGTCTTGCCGGAAAAGCCCGCCGGCACGCTCACCCAGCGCCGGTAGAGGCCGATATCGTCCGACACATTGTTGCCGCGATTCTGGAAAGTGGGCATCGAAAACCCTTCGATCTCCCAGTTCGCCGGCACGGGAATGTCTTTCCAATCCTGGTCATTGAGGCCGGTGGTGGCGAAGCTGTCGTTTGCGGCGTTGGTGGATACGGGCAACACGCCATTGACGGCGGGACTGCCGCCGTGCTCCAGCTTGAATCGCCAGGCGCCGGTCATGGGAAGGACCGCCGGATTGTTGACACGCAGCCGGTCCAGGGGCACGGGCGTGGTCCCATTCAGCGGGACGGGCGCGGCCAGCAGGGGCGATTTTACCGCGATGGCAAGAAGAAGCGTCAAGAACAGTTGTCGTGTCATCATAATACTTGTTATCGGTTTGCGGATTGATTGGCGTAATGCCTCAAGCTTGGGTGGCAGGGCGCGCCCTCCGCGCGCGCCGCGGCGGGCAGAGGACTGCCCGCCCCACCTTTCCCCCTCAAGCTGGTGTTAGTGTCAATACTCAGGGTCAGGCGTGAAATAAATCCCCGTTGGATGCGGGAGGATAACCAGGGACAAATCTCCGCTTTCCACCTGTTTCTCTTCCGTCACCACGGACGGGCGCGCGGAGGCGGCCTGGGCCTGGACCTTCAACACCGCCGGGGCCAGGTTCCCCGAAGTCGCTGTCAACGTGATTTCACCGGGCTGCCCCGTGGACTGCACGATCACTTCCGCCAGGCCGTTGAAGAGACTTCGCTTCCAACTGCCCGCCGCCGTCACCATTTTGACCACCGCCGGGCTGCCGCGTCCCGGCCCCGCCTGGCCTCCCCTGCCCCGCCCGCCGCCCGCCAGGGGCGTGGCCACGATGGCGATGACGTTCCTGCCGGAGCGGAGCGCGGCGGGAGCAAAATCGAATTGGTGGCCGGCGTCGTTGCGGTCCACGTTCAAAGCCACGGGCTGGCCGTTGAGGTAAATCCACTGCTGTTCGCCCAAATCGCGCAGCAGCAGGGAAACGGTCGTGTCTTTGGTGTCCGTTAATTCAAACGAGCCGCGATAAACATTGGTCGCCGGGGGCGCCGCCGCGGGAGCGCCCCGCCGTCCGCCGCCACGCCCGCCGGGAGCGCCCAGCCCGGTCTGCCAGGCGGAATCATCGAAATCAGCCGCGACCTCCGGCCGGTTTTCCACGCTGTTGATCGCGAGCATGCGCCAGGTCACCGCCGCCGCCGCGGACTTGCCCACGTATGTGTCCGCTTCGTGCGAAGAAGGGTCGCCGTTGCCCACGCCGATGATCTTGCCCGGCCCGGTGATGGCGAAGGCAACCTCGCTCGAGGCGGTGGGCGCGCCGCGCCCTTGCGCGTCGTTGGCTTGCACGGCAATGATCGCCAGATCCGCGCCGTCCGCCTGAATGGCGGATTTGTGCGGGGTGAGCTGAAGGGCCGCCGGCTCGCCGGTCGTCTCGACTTGGTTGGTGAGGATTTCCTTCCCGTTCGTATAAGCGCGCGCCAGAAGCGCGCCTGGCGCATACTTGACAGGCCAGGACAAAACCGAGTTGGTCTTCACGGTTTTCCGGCCCTGGCTCTGGCCGTTGAGGAACAACTCCACTTCTTCGCAATTGCAGTGGCAAAAGACATTGATCTCCTGCCCTTCCCTGCCCGCCCAGTTCCAATGCGGAAAGATATGGAGAACCGGCTGGTCCGACCACCAGGCCTGGTAATAATAGTAGAGGTCCTTGCGGAAGCCGCACATATCATGGATGCCAAACTGCGCGTTGATCGCCGGCCAGGTGAAGTTCGGCCCCGGCTCGCCGCGATAATCGAAGCCTTCCCACACGAAATAGCCGGACACATACCGGCGCGGGGCGTAATGCTGCCACGTTCGCTCCGCCGGCGTGGATGCGGCGGGTTTGCTCGCGTCGTAGGCTGGCGCGTGCTGGTGGGCATTGTCTTCAAAATAAACCCCGCGCGTGCCAAAGGTGCTCCCGTCCTCGGTGCCGACGGACGGCTGTTGGGGGAACTGGGTGTGATAGTTGTCCGTGTCGCCGTGGTTGTAATAATTGAATCCCATCACGTCGAGACTCAACGAACTGCCCTGGCCCCAACCGCCGCTGACCGCCGCCGTGAAACGCCGCGTCGAATCCAGGCTCTGCGCAAAAGTCTGCATGGTTTGCATGATGCGCGCGCCCTTGGCGTTGCCTTCGATGCCAAATTCCTCGTTGCCGAGGGACCAGATGACAATGCTGGGATGATTGCGATCCCGCCGCATCATGCTTTCCAATCCGCTCAACTGCGCGGCATTGATGCCCACGCGGCGCGTTTCGTCCATCACCATCATCCCCTGGCGATCGCATTCGTCGAGAAATTCCGGGGCGGGCTGGCTGTGGCTGGTGCGGATGGCGTTGGCGCCCATTTTCTTAAGCTGGGCCAGCCGCCAGACGTTGAGTTCATCGGGAATGGCCACGCCGACGCCGGCATGGTCCTGATGGACACACAACCCCTTGAGTTCCACGCGCTTGCCGTTGAGGAAAAATCCCTCGTTGGCATCGAAACGGATGGTGCGGACGCCGAAGGGCGTCTCATACTGGTCCACCACCTCGCCGCCGCTGCTGACCGTGGTGACGAGTTTGTAGAGGTAAGGGGTTTCGGGCGACCACAACTTGGGGTTGGAAAGCGTGAGCACGTTGGTGAAATCGCCCCTGGCGCCCGGTCGGAGCGAAAGCTCCCGGGTCAGTTGGCGGGCGAAGGGCCTGCCCTCGGCGTTGAGAACGGCCTGCGCGATGGAAAAAACGGCTCCGTTGGTTCCCTCGTTGACGATGGTGGCGCGGGCCGTGATCAAGGCGGCATTGGTCTTGTTGATCTCGGTGGACACGAACGTGCCCCAGTGCGCGACGTGCAGCGGCGCGGTTTTGGTCAGCCAGACATGCCGGTAAATCCCCGCCCCTTCATAAAACCACCCCTCCTCCAGCGAGGCGTCCACCCGCACGGCCACGACATTGTTGCCCCCATAATTCAGGTAATCGGTTATGTCGTAGCTGAAACTGGCGTAACCGCTGGATTCCTGGCCCAGATAAAAGCCGTTGACCCAGACGGTGGAATCGCGGAAGACCCCGTCGAACTCGATGGTTATCTTCTTTCCCGCGTCGGAATTGGGAATGGCGAACGACTTGCGATACCAGCCCACGCTATTTTGCGGGAAATTCCGGCCAATCGCCTTGGACCCGTGGCTCGCGGCGCCCCGGCTGTCAAACGGCGCCTCCACCGCCCAATCGTGGGGCAGGTTCAACGCGCGCCAGGCCCGGTCGTCAAAGTCCGCGGCCGCCGCGCCCACACTGTTGCCCGCCTTGGCGAAGTAATTGTTGTTGCCGCCCGGGGAAGGATCGAAATCCTTGGAAGGATCGTTGGCGTTGCCGAACGCAAAACGCCATCCCATGTCCATCAAGAGCCGTTCCCGGTTGGCGGTGGCGCCGGGCGAAAGCGCCGTCTGGGCCAGGGCCGGCCCGGCTTGGGCGATGGCGAGAGCGACGACAGCGGTTGCGGCGGTAAAATATCTCCTCATAAATCTCTCCTCATAAATTTGGTTTCGGTGCTGAATTTGCGGATGATTTTGCACAAACTCCGGCCCGTTGCAACCCTTTTTCCCGGCGCAATCGTTTTGTCATGTTGCGGCAAAAAAAGGCAAGGTTTTGCCAATGGACGCGCAGCGGAGAAATAAGAAAGCGGGAAAATAAAGAATCTATGCGCCTCGGCTCGATAATCGGCCTCGTGACCAGGAGTTTCGGGTTGCAAACCGGGCGCCATGCCACCCCGTTTCCGGTGTAACCGCAACATGTGGAATTAAAGATGCAGCGCGCCAGCAAGCAACGACCTGTCAGTGCGAGCCAACAATGGAACCGATGAAACCAACCAGCGCAGAGGCGGCATCGAGGGCTGAACCCGCCGGCGTGTCGCGACGCACGATGTTGAAACTGGCGGCGGCGGGCACCCTCGGCGCCGCCGTCGGCGCCGGCACGACCGCCGCCATAACCTTGTGGGGACGCACGGCGCCGGCCCCTTGCCGATTCTTCTCCGAAGCGGAAGCCAGCCTGCTGATCGCGATGTGCGAACAGATCATCCCGCGTGACGACACGCCCGGCGCCACGGACGCAGGGGTGATTTATTACATTGACCGGCAGATTTCCGGTCCGCTCGCCCGTCACCAGCGGAGCTATCGCCAGGGGCTGGCCGCCTTTCGCCAGACCTGTCTGCAAGTCTTTAAGACTCCCTTTGAAGATCTGGCCTTTGAGCGGCAAACCGAGGCCTTGCGCCTGATTGAGGCCGGAAGGGCGCCGGGGGAACATTGGGGTGACTTGTCGCAGCAGGCCTTCTTTGGCCTGGTGCTCGACCATACCCGGCAGGGCTTCTACGGCAGCCCCCGCCATGGCGGCAACCGCAATTACGCGAGTTATCGCATGATGGGTTTGGCCTATCCGAATCTCCTGGCCCGGAATCGTGACGGGCACGACCATCCCGCGCAATTCACTTAACCCCCGGCACGCATGTCATTGCCCAAAGTTAATGCCGTCATCGTCGGCGCCGGCGCCGGGGGCGGGATTGTGGCCAAGGAACTGGCCTTGGCCGGTCTGAGCGTCGCGTTGCTGGAGCGCGGTGGGTGGGCGCATTACGATGATCACAACGACGACGAATTGGTATCCCAGCGCACCCCGGCCCTGGGCAACCCCTTTGGTCCCGACGACCGGCGCTATCGCCGTGTCGTGGTCGAGCGCGACGGATCCACCCGCATAGTGCTGCCCAGCGAAGGCGACTACGGCAACAACGCCGGCTGCATCGGCGGGGGCACGGTGAGCTACGGCGCCATGGCCTGGCGCTTTATGCCGCAGGATTTCCGCATGCGATCCACGTATGGCGAGGTGAGGGATTCCACGCTGGAGGACTGGCCGATCAGCTATGACGATTTGGAGCCGTTTTACGAGAGGGCGGAATATGAGATCGGCGTGGCCGGGGACTACACCGACAACCCCTTCGGCGGCCCGCGCAAGAAGCCCTTCCCCATGCCCGCCTTCCCCTATAACAAGGAGGCGCGCCTCATCCTGGCGGCGGCCAAGCGCATGGGCCTTCACCCCTTTCCGCTCCCCATGCTCCGTAATTCCGTGCCGTACAATGGCCGGCCGGCCTGCATCCACATGCGCTCCTGCGTCGGCTTCGCCTGCCCCGTCAATGCGAAGGCCGGCAGCCACAACACCGTCCTCCCGATAGCCTTGGCGAGCGGCAATTGCCAGCTCCGCCCGGGCTGCGTCGCGTCTGAAATCATGGTTGACGGCCAGGGCCGAGCGCGGGGAGTCCGCTACTATGATGGCGACAGCCGATTCCAGGAGCAACCGGCCGATCTGGTCGTGGTTTCAGCGTCGGCCACGGAAACGGCGCGGTTGCTGCTGAACTCCAAGTCCAAACTTTTCCCCAACGGCGCGGGCAACAACAACGACTGGGTTGGGCGCAATCTCCAGGGTCATTGTTACGTTGGGGCGTTCGGTCTGCTGGAGGAGGAGATTTATGAGGAAGCCGGGCCGGGCGCCACGGTTGGCTTGAGTGATTTCAACCATGGGAATCCGGGGTTGGTGGGCGGCGGGTTGCTGGCCAACGAGTTTATTGGCCTGCCCTACCTTTTCTGCAACGTGCGGCCGCCCGGCGCACCGCGCTGGGGAAAGGCGCACAAGGACTTCCAGCGCCGCAACTACAAGCATGTGACCCGCATCATGGGTCCCGTCCAGGAAATGCCCAATTTCTCCGCGCGGGTCAGCATTGACCCAACGGTCAAGGATGCGTGGGGCATTCCCGTCTGCCGTCTTTCGGGCGGACGGCATCCTTATGATCTGCAAGGGGGCGATTTTTTGTCCAGGAAAGCTGAGGCCATCCTCCAGGAAATGGGGGCGACGGGCACCTGGCGCAACGGCCCCAGCCTGGGGTTAAGCGGGGGGCAGCACCAAGCCGGCACCTGCCGCATGGGCAACGACCCCGCCACTTCAGTCACCAACCGGTTTGGACAGGTTCACCAAATTGACAACCTGTTCATTGCCGATGGCAGTCTGAACGTCAACAATGGCGGGTTCAACCCCGCGCTGACCATCATGGCCCTGGCCTACTGGGTTTCAGGTTACGTCAAAACCGGCTGGAAAGGGAGCCAGTTCCGATGACCGTCAGCGGCCAATGCAAACGGGTTTGCGGCGCCGGGCTTTTCGCCTTGGTTTTTGTGGCCGCCTGCTGCGCCGGCAGCCTGGCTTGGTTTCAGTTTGGCAATCCCGCGAACACCTGCGCTTCCTGTCACGAGATGACCGGCGTCCACTCCGCCTGGTCGGAATCGTCGCATCGCACTCTCCCTTGCCGCAACTGCCACGGAGGTTCGCTCACGCTCGACCTCCACGCCCTGCGCGCGCACGGCAACCGGGTCGTGCAACACTTGGCGGGTTCGCCGGACCAAACGATCCGTCTGACGGAGAAGGATGTGCTCGCCTTGCAGGAGGCCTGCCGCGCCTGCCACCCGCAGAGCTTGGCTGATTGGGAAAGCGGCCGCCACTCGGCCACTTACGCGCGCCTGTATCTGAGCGCCACGCACAACAAAGACGAGCAACTTGCGGCCGACTGTCTGCGCTGCCACGGGATGTTTTTTGACGGTTACATCGAAGACCTCGTCACGCCCATTTCGACCAACGGCCCGTGGGCGCTGCAAGATGCCGCCAAGGCCGGCCAGCCGGCGATCCCGTGTCTGGCCTGCCATCAAGTGCATACGCCTGCCGCCAGCCGGCTCCAACCCGCTTCTCTGTATGTCCGGCGCGAGCGGGCCTCCATCTCGGCCGATCTGCTGCCCATCACGCCCATTGCCCAGGGCGATCACCCCGTCAAAGTCTCGACAGATGCGCGCCAGCGGCTTTGCACGCAGTGCCACGCCCCGAACGCGTTCCGCCAGCAGGGTTCGAGGATGGACCGCACGCCGGGCGGGGTGCATGAGGGGCTGAGTTGCCTGGATTGCCACTCACCCCACTCCAATTCCGCCAAGGCGTCCTGCGCCGCCTGCCATCCGTCAGACTCGCATTGCGGCCTGGATGTCGAGAAGATGGATACGACCTTCCTTTCCACCGGGAGCAAGCACAACATCCACTTCGTGGCCTGCGGCGATTGCCATAACGGCCGGCGGCCGGCACCAAAAAATTGAAGAACTTTATCATTGTCCCGGTCCTCCTTGTCTCCATTGCCGTGGCCCGGCCGCACCAATTCGCGGTAGATGCCCGCGTGGATGCAGACGCGCTCGCCCGCTTTCACAACCTGCGCAGCATGGTTGATGGTCAGGAATGGATGTTCTTCCGTCCCGTCATTTCGTCTGATGCCCGCGGGTTATTCTGGCTGACATGGCAGGTTCGGGTGTAGTGCGTCAGGTCGTTCCAATTTAAAAATGGCGTCCCGTCCGGCAGGAGTGTCTGCGGGACCGCAGGCTGGTAATTGACCTGCGCCAGGGCGCAAGGCAGGGTGCCGAAGACCAGAAGAAACATCGGAAACAATCGCATCTTGAATTCCTTTCTCCCTTGCGGGGCAAAGTCAATGATGAGACCAATTTGTTGGAAAACGGGTTGACACTTTTAGGGGGTTGTTGAGCCGGATTGAGATTAGCCCCTGGCAGACGAGGCAGAATGGCACCCCAGCCGACAGGCGGCCTCGAGTTGGTGGCGGGGTCGGTTCGGCATGGTTCCCACTGTCCGCCGAAACATCTGGCGAAGCAACTGGAAAATGCGAGCGTTGATTTGCAAGCACTTACGCAGTGCGACCCCATCGAATCCGCCAAGTCGGGCCAGAAGACGGGCGTTGCGCTGTCAATTCACAGTCCGCGCCGGTGGCGCCTCAAGGCACAAACCGAACGCGCCGGGAGGGGTCCGGGTTGGCCGGGTCGCTTTGGAACGCGCAAACCGGCTTGGCCGGCCTGCTGGCCGCATAGGTGATGGCGGCGTGGAAGAAATTGGTCCGGCCTTGGATGACCGTGCGGACGGTGAAGGCGGTCGGATCGGTCCCGCCGTGGCCGGCGTAGTGAACCACCGTGACCCGATACTGGCCCGGCGGCGCTCCGCCGGCAGGCCAGTAGATATTCTCCACCGGCGAGTCGTTGTAGGGCGGGTGGGCGTTTTGATCCACGTCCAACTCGCCGCCGGTGCGCTTGGATATTTTGTTGCTGTAACAGATTTCCTCGCCCTGGGGATCAATGCAGTGAAGATCCAGATCATTATGGTTCTTCCAGAACAGGGAAATCTGAATGTCGCCGCCCTTGGCGCCAACTTCGTTCAGGCGCCGCTCCATCGCCAAGGACTCCGCCGGCGTCTCCCCCAGGTCCGAGGGCGGGACGGCCACAACGGTCACCGGCCCCTGAATTGTCGAAAGGTTGGTTTCAATGGGAGCAACCGGGAGTGGAACATCCGTGTCAACCGGCTCATTGGGGTTGGAAGGACTGGTCGAAACGGTTCGATTGGAAACCGCGAGAGTTGCGATTGCCGCCGGCCGGTTTGACCCGGAGGCGGCCGCGCTGGTTGGGACCGAAGGCGGCGTGTTGGAAACCGGGATTGGCTCGCCGCCCGCCCCGGCCGGAGGCCGGTTGCCATTCTCCGCCGGCTTTGCACTGGAAAGCAAACCCAAGGTGGCGGGGCCTAAAATGTTGGTGCCGGCCCATGAGGCGGCCGGACCCCATTGTGCCGGGCGGGAGTGCCAACGCCAAAGCGCCAGCACGACGACGATAATCGCCATGGCGATCACCGCATCCTGCATGTGTCGGGGGGACCGGCTCACGGAGAAGACGGCGGGTTCGCATTGGTAGCCGCGTTCATAAGATCAGCCGCCGCCGGTCCAATCCCCTGCCCTGGAGAAGACGGGGGGGTTGCATTGGCAGCCGCGGCCGGCTGGGGGGTTGCATCCGGCGGCGGAACATAACGATAAACCCCCTGGTTTTGCTCGGCGATGTCCCGCAGCACCGGCTCTCCGAAGTGGCTGTAAAAATCTATCGTATTGATATGGGCGCGGATGAGGGCGTTGGTCTTGCGAATGGCGTCCACATCTCCCGCCGGAAACTCATCGCCGGAAAGAAGCCAAATGGTGTCCGGCGCAGGCCCCAGTCCCAGCGCGCGACCCACGGCGCCGGCCGGGTCGGTTCCGTTGGTGTGGCTGACGGAAAAAAGCCAGTTGGTCATCGCGCGAATATTCTCCGGGGTGGCGGCCAGCAGACCGCGGGCCGGCATCTCCTCATAACCTCCCGAATGAGAGAACAGGACATCGAACTTGCTGGCCGGAGTCATCTCTTGGAGGTGCTTCAACAACTCTTGCCGGGCGGCGGCGCTCTTGCCGCCGCTTTGCATGTTCGTGGAATCGTCCAAAACAAAAACGACGTTGAATCCGGCCGTATCTGAGTCGAACATATTGTTTTGTCCGGTGGTGTCCGTGCTGCCCGGCGGCAGGTTTGTGCCGAGGAGGGCGGCTGTCGTCAAAGCACTGTTATCGGGTGGCTGCGCATTGGTGGCCGCGGCCAGCATATCGGCCGTCGTTGCTTGATCCGGAGTGCTCGTCACGCCCGGCAGACTGGAGGACGCCGCGATGGGTGGCGCGGCAGGAGTGGGGCTGCTCCCGGGCGCCGGAAGCGCGGAGCTTGGCGGCGGAGCAGTCGCAGGCACGGCTGCGTCCGGGGTTGAAGCGAGTGTCCCCGGCGGTTGGGACGAACTGCCCGGAGAAGATGAGGCTGTTCCTGGTTGTGACGCGTTTCCAGAAGCACCCGAGGCCACGGCGGCTGAAGAACCGGCGCTGCCGCCAGGAACTGACGGAGTGGAGGAGACATTGCCAGGGCCGCCGCTCCCAGTTCCAGGGCCACCACCTCCAGTTCCAGGGGCACCACCTCCAGTTCCAGGGCCACCGCCTCCAATGCCAGGCCCACCGCCTCCAATGCCAGGCCCACCGCCTCCAATGCCAGGCCCACCGCTCCCAGTTCCAGGGCCACCGGCCCCACCTCCAAAGCCGCCACCGACACTTCCAGGGCCGACGCCTGCGCCGGCAGGGCCAACGCCCACACCGTTAGGGGCAACGGCCAGACCGTCGGGACCACCGCCCGCAGCGCCGCGGTTGCCGCCCGCAACGCCAGGGCCACCGCCGCCAGCGCCAGGGCCACCGCCCCCACGTCCAGGGCCGCCACCGACACCTCCAGGGCCGCCGCCTGCGCCGGCAGGGCCAATGCCCACGCCATTAGGGGCAACGGCCAGACCGTCGGGACCACCGCCCGCAGTGCCGCGGTTGCCGCCCGCAACGCCAAGGCCACCGCCTCCAGTGCCAGGGCCGCCGACTCCAGCGCCGGGGCCGCCGACTCCAGCGCCGGGGCCACCGCCCCGGCCGGCAGGGCCGCTGCCCGCAGTGCCGTGGCTGCCGCCCGCAACGCCAGGGCCACCGCCCGCAACGCCGGAGGCTCTGGCTTCAGCTTGCTGGGGGGCGTTGTTAACTGGTGTTGGTGCGCGGCCTAAATCGCCAAAGACCAATTGACGGCCGGGTTGTGTCGGCCGCAGGAATAACAGCACCAATGTGGCTGCCAAAGCCAAAACCAGCGCCGCGATGAGGATGTCCTTGCCACTGATGCGGGACCAGATGGATGGGCTGGCTGGAACATTCCCGGCCCGGCCCGGCGCGTCCGCGGCCAGGGTGGAAATGGGTGTGGGTTCGCCGCAAGCGGGGCAGGTGACGGCATCGTCATTTGGCCCGGCTTGGGTTTCAAACGTCTGTCCACAGTGAATGCAAACTTGTTTCATGGGATGAACTCCGATCAGTGTTGGAGCGGGATGCGCCCGCCTCCGCGGCTGCTTAGTTGAATGTTCTGGCTCGCAGGCAAAGGGTTCCAGCCGTACTGGAAGCCAAGACTCACGGCGGTTTCGCGGGCGCGAGCAAAGGCGTCGAAGGAATCTTCATAAACCCAGAAAGCGAAATAGAAATTTGTCTTGGCGCCGGCTTTGAAGGCTTGCGCCATCCGGGTGACGCCGCTTTCCGGATCCTCACCCTGGCCGGGCCGCGGCTCGACTATGAAGGTGCCGGGGTGAACCAGTAGCGCCCCGGTGTTGCGAACCGGCAGGCCCCGGCCATCCGATGAAAGGAGGTCCAAAGGGTAAAGTTTTCCGTATCGAACAATGACCATCCACTGCTGCTTGGTGGTGTTGGGGGCGATGTCCGGCAGGTGCAAGGGGATGGTCTGAGGCGGCGGCCGGGGATCCTGGACATGCTGGAGGACGGCTTGGATTTCAGAGGCGATGACTGTGTTGGAGACGGCGGTCACGGCCAGGTCGTTGGAAAGCTGCCGGGTTTGCGCGGCGTAGGCAGCGGGGGTGGGAGCGGTGGTTTCCCTGGCGCAGAGAGCGACCATCAAGGCGATGAAAACGATTCCGCCCAGCATGTTGCACATCGTGTCCAACAACATCTCCAAACTGTCCGCATAGAAACCGGCCGCCTTGTTCTTCATGGTTGTTGCCGGCTCCTGGGGTTCAGGTTGGTGGCCAGGATGTATTGCCGGTCTTCCTGGGCCGGGTCGTAGCCGATGCTAAAGGAGCGGTTGGTGGCCAGCCGCCGGCAGGCTTCAAAAAGGGCGATCCCCGAAGGCCGGATGTAGAACACCAGGCGCTGGCTGTTCTTGTCCCAACTGTTAAGCAGGCGCAGGAAATCGGCGTTGTCGGGGCGGGCGGTGAATTCGACGGAGTTGGTCTGGCCCCATCGGGTACACCAGCCGTTGCTGGCGGACAGAACCACCAGCACGGGCTGTTTTCCAGACGGATCGGCGTCCGGGACGACAAAGACATGGTTGGTCAGGCTCCTGGTTTGCTCCTCCAGGCGCCGCAGTTCGGCCAGATTGGCTTCCAATTTTGCCCGGGCCTGCTCCAATTGGCCGCGGACGGCGTCGCGGCTGCTCATGGCGTCGGCGGACTGGGGTTCATTGAGGTAAAGAGTCAACAACAACGTCACCAGGAGCAGCACCCCGGTCACGGTGGTGATCATGTCGAGAAAGGCGAAGAAGGAAACCCTCGCGCTGCTGGTGCGTAGTTTATTGGCCATAACCAGGCGCTAGGCGGCATCCGCGGGCGGGAAGCGCGGGTCCGGGTTTCCCTCCTGGGGCCGGACGCGCAGTTTGGAAACGACATTGGCGTGGCAGTAATCGTTGCATTCGTCCAGGAAGTCGGTTTCCTTCTGCTGCACCAGATCGGAGGCCAGATGCAGGAGCAGGGCAAAACCCAACCCCACCAGCGTGGTTTCAAAGGCGGTGGAAAGACCCGCCGTCACCATTTTGAGTTGCTCCCGCATTTGGCTGATATCCGAGGTCGCGCTCAACGCGCCGGTGAATTTGTTGATGGCCGTGCTCAGACCGATCACGGTGCCGACGAAGCCGAGGACGGGAATGGACCAAATCATGGCATGGATCATGGCGTAGCTGGAGGCCACCTGGTTCTCGTCGTTCTCGCTTTGGGCCTTGAGAATGGTCGAAACGTCGCTCACCCCGCCGATGTTGCGCAAATTGGAGAGCGCCCGGTCAATTCGGTTGAGCAGGATAAAATACTTGGTGTCGTCCACCAGGCTGCGCACCCGTTCCAGGACGGTCTTGGCCGTCGTTTCGTTGAGGACAAAATCCTTGTTCTGCGGAACGGCCGCCAGGTTCAAGGCCTTTCTTTGCAGGCGCAGTTTGGGAATTTTCAACAGGGTAATGACCAGGCCCCAAAAGAAACAGAGCGAGGCCGGTCCGGTGGCATACAAGTTTCCGGGCCGGACAAAATAGCGTCCCAACTGCGCAAAGCCGGATTGGCTCTTCTCCAGCAGGTTCATCGCCAGGATGAACAGCACGGAAATCACGGCCGCCAGGATGAAGCTGAACATTTTGTTGACGCTGGTGAACCGCCCGCCTTTGAACAGCCCCCAGCGGTTTTCGATGTCTTCATCCGCCCAGCTCAACGACACCACGGCGGGGCGGGGGGAGTCGCCCAGGCCCGCGGGCCGGGGCTGCCCGGCGGGGCCGGCCGGGGGGCGGCGGCCGGGGAGCGACCTCTTCAAAAGCGAGCGCGCGCCGGCCGGGCTGCCTGGAAGGCCGCCGGCGGAACCGGCCGGATTTTGGGGTTGTGGGGAAGGATCCATAGGCGGATTGTTTTTTGTGGAATCAAATCATGTCAATGCCATCGCCGTCTTTGCGGACAACCACCGCTTCCACCATGGCCCAGGCCCAGGAGGCGATGATGCCGAAGCCCAGGAGAAAAGTGGCCATGCTCAGGAGCAATTGGAGCAAGCCGGTCAACCACTGCCGGGCATAATAATTATGCGTCCCCAGGAACCCCAGGAACACGCCCAACAAGGCAAAGACCAGCCGGCGGCGCGGCCGCACGTTCGGGGCTTTGCCGTCCGACCCGGCCCGGGGAAGTTCCGCCGGGCTTGCAACCGGCGCCTGGACCCGCCGCGGGGAAAGCTTCACCCGCAAGGCCCGGGCGGGTCCGGGCGCGGCGGGTGCTGAAAAGTTCGCGGCGGGGGCGGGATCGGATGCCGGCTGCGCCGCCGGCGGAGCGGAGGATTCCGGCGGGGAGGCTAAAAATTCGTCCAGTGTGATCCATTGGCCCTGGCAGAGGATTTCATGCCCCATGCCAATCTCGTGCTCGTCGAGCTTGCGGTGGATTTCCGGCAAGGCGTAAGGTCCGGTTTCCCGTCCGCGCCATCGCAGCTTATATTCCTGGGGTTCACTCATGGGATTGGACAAAAAATGGAGGCAGAATTGCCGCCGCCTGGCTGGCGGGGAAGGAGGCGGCCTGCGCCGCCTCCTCCAACAGATTCCGCGGGTCGCCTCTGAAAACGAACAGGGGCGTGAAAGGCAGCGGTTCGGCCATTTTGACCGGAGCGGCGGCGCCGGCGGTTTTGCGAAAGAGCAGGACGGCGGAGACGGGGAGACGGCTGCCCCATCCCCAATAATCCGTGGCGGACGAGCTGATTTGCCGCAGCACGGGGCGCCCATCGCCATCCACGTAACCGGCCAGGGAGAACCCCGCCCGGCAGGTTTCGCGCACGAGTTGCTGCAGGAACCTGGCCTGGTTTTCGAGCGGGATGCCGCGCGCGCGCAAAAAGTATTTCCGAAGCGGCTCTTCCAACGGGAGCTTGGAGGGCGCCATCCAATCGCCGCTTTTCAAATCCGTCGCTCCCAGGTTGGTCAGCGCCTGGAGGTGCTGGGCGGCAGCCGGGCACCATGGCATCCCCCACTCCTCCGGACGCAGGCCGGCCAGGGCGAACAATTCCAAGCTGACGACGGCGCGGAACTCGCCGCTCGAATTGGTTTCGCGATTCAATTGATCGAGCAGCCGCAGAATGGGCTTCTTGTAATTGCCGGTGTTGGGGTCAATCAGTTCACCCAGTCCAAGATGATCGAAGGCGTCGCATTCCTGGAGCAGGGCGCGCTTCCTCACGTCGGAGTAATACAAATCGTCGAAAGACGTCCGAACAAAGAGCGCGGCGTTGGGGGATGTGTACGGATCATAGACCAGACCGGCATTATGCCCGATGCCCGCCGGAGCGATGGAACCCTGCACAAAGACGACATGCGAACGGAATGGATTGTTGGTGCGGGGGAACGCCACCAAGTCGTAGGCATAGACATTCTGCATGTTTCCATCGTTCTTGAGCTTGACACAGAGCACCCTCTCCTCATCGGTGGGTGTTTCCGGCACGAGGTTCGTCCGCCAGCCGGCGAGGTTGGTCAACGTGCCCCAGCGCGCGCGCTGGTTGGGGAGAAGCAGTTCCCCCAGGAAGGCGGCCTGATTCAGTTTGAGGCGGTCCATCTCCGCCGCCCCGTCGCGTTGCGCGGGTCTGGCGAAGGGCGACTGCGCAACCCGGTCCAGACTGTTCAAATAATCGTCCAGGGATTGGGCGCCGGCCAGGGAAGCCTGCGCTTGTTCCCACTGTTCGGCGATGCGCTTCCAGAGCGCGAACTGGTTGCTCGCCTCGAGATAACGGTTTTGCAGATTTGGGTCCAGCGCCGCCCAGTTGGTCTTATATGGCTCCATTTCCGCCAACGCGGATTGAAGGCCGGGAAGGGCGGCGTGGACGACCTCGTAACCATTGGTTCCCTGCAAGACAGCGGCGATTTGTCCGGCACGATCCAGATTGGAGGAGATCAAATTGGACTGGCTCGCGCGCACGGCGGCGGCCATTTGTTCGGCGCGCGCCAGGCGATTGGAAATCTCTTTGTTGCAGAAGTCCTGCCACTGGCCGTCCCAGGCCAGGAGGTTGCTCTTGGCGGGGGGCTGAAACTCCGGAGCCAGCTTGTCCTCCGCGCTCCCGCATTGCTGCCGGAGCGCGCCGGTCTGGTCGGAGTTGGTTTGAAAACCGCCGGCCGCCAATCGCTGTAGCACGCTCCAATCCTCGTCGAACGTCCGCTTGAGTTCCTTTTCGCGCTCCAGAAAACTCCGGGCCTTGGCAAGACCCTCCGCCATTGGAGCTTTGCTCTGTAACGGCGGCGGGATCCCGGCCAGGAGGGCTTCCGTGTCGGCCACGCGGCGGGAGGATTCCAACGTCCCCAGCCGGCGCAAGAAGTCGCGCTGTCGGAACCAATCCATCCCCAAGGGAATGGCGGCGCCAATCGCCCCCAAAGCCAGCAAGGTGATGGCGATGGCGAAGATGCGTTTTTTCCGGCCGGCCGTTTTGATTTGTTGTTGCAGCCAACCGTTGCTCTGTTCGCACCGCTGGGTCAGCGCCGCGTCCAGAGGGCGGTTAAATCGTTCGGCTTCCCTCCACTTGGCGGCCAGCGAATTGCAAAGGTCGGCGGCCTCCTTGATGCCGGGCCGGGCGCCGCCCGCCTGCCGGGATTCGGTGGTTTGGACCTCATATTCGAGGGCGGAGACAGCGCGTTGAAAATCCTGGTCCTCCGCGTAGGCGGCGCGTTTTTCCGCCGTCCATGAATCCAGGGCGGTCCAGGAGTCGGCGTCGGCGGCGGGCATCTGGACGTTGTATTGAGTGGCAAAGGAATGGATTTCCTCGATCAAAATCTCCGCGTCCTGCCAGGCGTCCCGCTGGCGCAATTGCTCGGCGCGGCGGAGCAGTTGCTGGCAGCGCGCCACCTGGGCCTGCTGCCATACCGGATGAGAGGAGGGGATGGGCAGGCCGGAAGTCTCGATCTGCGCCAACTGGGCCTGGGCGGCGTCGCTGTCCCCCTTGGCCAGGGTCTGGCGCAGATGATCCAGTTTCCCCCGCAGCAGTTTCTCCTCCAGCCGTTTCAATTCCTGCCGGGTGTTTTCGTCGGAAGGATTCAACCGGGCGATGACGCGCAGGATGGAAATGGCGCGGTCGTCCTCGTTGTTCATCACCGCCCGCCGGTAATCGCGATAGAAAGGATGATCGCCGGCGATGCCCTTGTTGTAGGTGGAATTGAGCAGGCGGACGTATTTGTCATAAAACGGCTCGGTCCACGGCAGTTGGTGGCCCTGGCAGTAGGCGCGCCACTCCGCCGCCTGGCGGAAACTGAGGAGGGTGATCAAATCCAGCAGGGGCGGCGGCGTTTCGGCCAGTTGCAGGGCTTGGACGAACTGGCCGGCTTCGATCATAACGGCGCACTGTTCGAGCCGCCGGTTGGCGTCCCGGCACAGGTCGGCGTAGTCCTGCGCCAGCTTGGCCGTTTGGGTGTCCGA